>NZ_JBMDWJ010000035.1:0-30417 GCF_048595215.1 Siphonobacter sp. | reverse complement strand
GTTGGAGTTTAGGCAATGTTTTAACTGACGATATTGTTTGTTAATTTAGGTTGCCTTAAACGAATTTGAGTTTCGTCCTTTAGAGACGGCTAGCTAGCCGTCCATGCCTTTGTAGACTATGTTCCTATCGAAAACTTAGTTCTTTTAGAGCTTCGTTACTCACCTAGACCGAGTTTGGTTCTGTTGGCACGGCTGGCTAGTAGCCATTGAGCCTTCCAGGCTGGGCCACTATACGGCTAACGATAGCCTGCTAAGCCACCGTATTGCGGCTATCGTAGGTCTTTTCGTGGCTGATACGCCGTAGAAGTTTTCATCTTCTAACTGATAAGTTGATTGCTAGCAATGTTACCATAATCGAACTTCTACATGGAAGACATAAAACTAGGCCCCACCCTATCGCATTCCATGCGGGGCATCCCATGCCGGGCTCAAGCCGCCTTCTATTCCATGGTGGCCACCATGGAATGGTTTCATCCATAATGCGGTGGCCTGATGCAGGATGAAAAGAGCGGTGGGCGTGCCGACATGGAATGTATAGGGACTAAATCACCAGCCGCATTTAAGGTACTAAAAACTGATCTATTATTAGATATCCTTTTTTTCCTAAGCTGAAAAGCTAAACCTTACGCCCTGCGAACAAACCCTATTAATGCCGAACAGGCAAAGGCAATGACCGTTGAAATGCCCAAGGCCAGCAACTCTACACTTTGACGCGTCTCATTGTCGGGGAAATTGGTAAAAGCCCAGTAGCCTACCCATAAAATGGCAACTTCGAGTAAGGCAAACTTCCAGCCTTTCTGGGGTTCCAGAATACCCAGTCCAAAAGCCGTCAGAATCGCTACTAAACAGGGTAGAAAGAAGGAGTTAGCGGTTTTAATGCAGTAAATGATTAGTATCCCTCCTACAATTACCAGGGACAGAGCGAGCAGGGCCGTTTTAGAAAGGTTAGGCATGGCAACAAGCGTTTAAGAGTGGGGTTACACGACTCCAGCTACCGGCTGGTTTGGCGAGTTCTACGCTTGGTGAGTAAACATTTCGCGGCACGCGTAGACACCCTACTTGTTGCAAAAATAGCGGTTAGGTTAATCGATTCAGCAATTCATCCCGATACAAACCGGACAAAGGTAAAATAGCACCCGTGATCAGGGTGACCTGATGCCGTTCAATTTTCTCAACTTTGTTTAGGGACACGATATACGACTTATGAATACGTATAAACTGATCGGCGGGCAATCGCTCCATGGCTTCCGACAGTTTCATGCGGGTTAAGGTCCGGCGGCTGGGTTCATGAAATGTCAGGTAATTATCATCCGCCTCCACGTACAGCAAGGTTGCCCGGTCAATGCGTACCCAATCGTAACCCGTTTTCACAAACAGGGAATCAGGGGCTGCTGGTTCTGCTAAACTCTGCTGCGAGCGTTTGGCCATAGCCCGCTGGCAGGCCTGGACGAAACGGCTCAAACGGATGGGCTTTAATAAATAATCGAGGGCTTCCAGCTCAAAACCGTTCACCGCATATTCTGCGTAAGCCGTCGTGAAAATGATCGGTACGGACGAACCAATGATCTGGGCCATTTCCAGTCCGGATAAATCGGGCATCTGAATATCCAGGAATAACAAATCCACGGATTCCGTCTGTAAAAAGGCCAGGGCCTGCGTAGCACTGGCAAAGCTGGCAACTACCAGTACATAAGGCACCTGTCGGGCGTGCGATTCCAGCACATGCAGGCCCATGGGTTCATCATCAATCAATACACAACGGAGCAGAGCGGAATCTTTTTTCACAAGAGTTGCCGGATTTGTTCATACAGAGCTTCCTTTTCGGAGGGCCGTTTCGCGTGTACGGTCACTATTTTACCCGATTTGTCGACTAAGATATACGATGGAAACTGAAGATGACTCTGCGGCGAATAGTGCCGCTGTACATCATCCACCAGTGCTTTCCCCGCCAGGATGTGGTAACCCGTTAACTGATAGAACGCAATCGTCTCCCGCCAGCCTTTTTCTGGGTTCGTCGTATGTTCAACGGCTACGTACAAAAAATCGACGGCTTGTCCTTTAAATTGTTCTTTCAGGGCCTGATTGAACGTAAATTCCTCGCGACAGGGACCGCACCAGCTTCCCCACAGATCCAGATAGACCACCTTACCTCGGTGAGCCGCCAGCAGCGAATCCAGCGTAGGTATGGACGCGGGATGCACGTGTATATCTGACCGTTCGGCTTGTGACACTCGATCCCAGTAGGGTTTCATAAGTTGTTGTACATACGTTCGATAAGAACTTTTGGGAAAGCGGTGCATGAAGTCCTCATACGCCTCGCGTTGGTAACCCAGCTCACCGTGTTTGATTCCCTGCGTCAGGAACGAGGCAATTGCCCGTTCCAGCGACGGTCCGCTGAGGCCGTAGTTGATGGCTTTGTATTCCCAGTAACGCTCGCCTTTTTCACGTATTTCCTGATTGACGGCAGCAAAGGGCTTTCGAAACATTTCTTCCGCCAGCGTCGCAAAGGCTTCTTTCGACGCACACTGGTGCTGGAGGTAGCGGGAGTAATAGGCAATCACCTGTTGGTAGGGATAACTGCGTAGGGCCGTTGCATCGGAAAGATTTACTGCCTGATACACTTGTTTGAGAACGGCCCGCCACTCCGGCTGACCGTACTGGGATTTATTACGGGATGTCCACACGCCATTTTCCCAAATCAGGTCCCAGACTTTACTCGCCGCAAAATAGGTAAGATCGGCTTTCGTCATTTCTAAAAACGCCGACGTCGGCTTGAAAGCAAGGGTTTTGAGCTGAGCCAAGGCCCAGTTCTGACTTTGCTGAAGCTCCGCCAGAATCGTAGCCGGGCTACTCAGTGAATCGTTATAGGTCGTTTGCCCCAGCCGATTATAGGTCAGGCCCAGTCGCTGGCGAAACTGGTTTTCTTTCCCCAGACTTCCACCGAATCGGATGTCGCTGCGGTCGGCCCGCATTACTAAGGTCTTGCCGGGTTCGGCGTAGAGGTACAGGCGTTGATCGGCATAATCCATGAAAATGATTTGCGGTGTCGTTACCGGTAGCTGAACGGAAAAGTTCCCCTGAGCGTCCAGACTCACTTTTTGCGAATCGGCCCGGTACACCCAGCCATCAAAGGGTACGTAAAATGTGAGGGTTTTCACGGTCGGACTTAGCTTGCCCGAAAGTTTCAGTTGGGCATAGGCATTCAACTGCACGCCCAGGAGTGCAAAAACAAGAAATAATCGCATGATAAATAGTAGATTAGTGAAGCGTAAGATGCAGGTGGACCAAGTACCGATCCGCCAGGGACTGTATACTGAGTTGATGTTTATCCGGATACAGAAGCGACAGGCGTTTTTTCGTGTTGGCTAAACCAGTACCCAGGCTCGGCTGATCACTCCGCCGGGGAAACAGGCTGTTTTCAATGACTAATTCCAGCTCCTGTTGCTGAACGGTCAACCGCAGGGTGATAAAGCAGGGTTCGTCCATGCGAATGCCGTATTTAAAGGCATTTTCCACCAGGGGAAGCAACAGCAAGGGAGCAATTTGAGTGGGCTTTTCGTCGTAGGTAAGTTCGGTTTGAATCTGAATATTCTCCCGTACTGGCAGCCGTAGTTTTTGTAGCTGCACGTAATCGGCAATAAACATAAGCTCTTCGGCAACCGATACCAGATCGTTCCTCGAACGGTCAACCGTATATCGCATAATGCTGGCGAGCTGTTCAATGCTTTGAGCCGTCTGCTCCGCCTGTTCTAGTAAGGCCGTTCCGTACAAGGTATTGAGGGTATTGAAAAAAAAGTGGGGGTTGATCTGGGCCTTCAGGGCATGAAGTTCGGCGTTGGTGAGCTGAATCTGCTGTTGCGTCTGATCCACCCGTTGCTGGATATACTGCCGCAATAACGCATAACCCATGTTATAAGCTGCCACGACCAGAGTGGGTTCTCCGATCGGATTAGGCATTCCTCCAAACTTCCACTGGCTGAAGTAAGCGAGTAGTATAGTGAAACCGACCGATCCTAAACCGGTACTAATCAGAAAAAAACGAATGGATTTCTTTCTGAAAATCAGGTGATAGTTGAGTTCGACCAGTAGCGTTCCTACGGCCATCACCGCCCACAAGCCCTGCCTGTAATTGTGGTTCATGAACCGTTGCCAGGCCGTAACCGACGAGCCATCGGGATTGATGAGATAGGGCCCCTCCCTGTACACCTGATAGCTATAGGAAAGAGCATCACTCAGCTCCATTCCTAGCCAGAGGGCCAGGGCATGGACAAGCCATTGTTGCCAGATGGGTAAACGTGTAATAGCCATAATTGCCGAATCGCAGACGATTAATGCATCAAAGCAAAAAGGTAAGCGGCTGTATCGCAAAAAAATGGGGTAAGAGCTTCGAATGATGGGGTAAAAGATTCATCCTAAGAATCTATAGGCAGAAATGAAGTGAATGGAAGCCTTTTTATGATTGAGTATTGCTTTAAAAGGCTCCGTTCCTAAAGATCTCCGTATCGAATGAAACTACTAATTTCAGGGAGGACTAAAACTTTTTTGCTTTGAATCGAGTCTCATCAGCGAACACTTCTTTTCATTGATTTTCTATCACGAATAGCAATACTAAAGATTTGATGACGACATCCAACCCTATTTTGCTCATCGGCGGCTCCGGTATCGTGGGCCGTTGGACCGCTCATTTCCTACGAAAGGCTCATCCGGAAGTGCCCCTGCTGATCGGTGGGCGGGATCTTGCTAAAGCGAAAAAGGCGGCGGCCGAAATCAGTCAGGCGGAAGGCGTAAAGATTGACCTCACGGCCGAGGACCTCGGTCTGGGCGATCGCCCGGTTAGTGCCGTTGCCCTCTTTTTTACGGATGAACGGGCTGCCGGATTGCGTTTCGCTCAGTCACGCGGCGTGCCGTACCTCACTATTTCTCCGGGTTTACATGAAATCGCCCCGGAAATAGCCGCCTACATCCATAAACCAGACGCCGCTCCGATCGTATTGGGTACGGAATGGCTGGTGGGTGCCACGACGATTCCTACGCTGGAATTTGTCAAGGATTTCAGCCGTGTGCATGCCATCACCCTCAGTGCACTCCTGGACGAAGAGGACGCTGGCGGTCCGGCAGCAGATGCCGACCTGGAACGGCAAATGAAAACGATGCCTTTATCCCTCACTCGCCGCGAGGGTGCTTATGTTTGGCGTAGTGGTGAAGAGGCCAAAACGACCTTTCGGGCCGTGGATGGTACGGAAATGGAAGCTTTTGCCCTGGCTCCCAATGACGTGATTAGTCTGGCTACGGTAACGGGCTCGCCCAACGTTCAATTCAATCTGGCTATTGGTGTGACTTCGACCCGTCGTCGCGGGGAGCCGATGTCAACGGAAATAATAATTGAACTGGAAGGAGAAGATCATTCAGGCCAAGCTTTGCGTACGCGTCATGCGGTCGTTCATCCGGAAGGTCAGATGCCCTTGACGGGATTCGGAGCTGCCATGGTTCTGGAACGGCTGATCGGGCTTGACGGTAAGCCGGCGACTCCGGCAGGCTTGTATTTCCCTTATCAGTTACTGGATCCAACGGCTTATTTTAGCCGCCTGAAGCAGATGGGAGGTATCCTTTTGGATCTGGACGTTCTGTAAAAGAATGGAGGGTTCATTTACCGCAACGAATGGTCTATCAAGGAATTTTCCCGAGAAACTTATTCGCAGCAAATCGTCGCCGATAGACAGTTTAGCTCCTATCGGCGGCGACTTATTTTAGCATCCTTGTTTGGTAAATACGGTAACAATGGTTCGAAAAAAAATGTACGCTTCCAACCGCACGCTCCAATGCTTGATGTAGTAGAGATCGTACATGAGTTTATGGCGAGCATCTTTGAGACCTGCTCCGTAGGGATAGCAAATCTGGGCATAACCCGTAATTCCGGGTTTAATTCGATGACGCTCCCGATAATGGGGAATCTGCTCTTCAAAAACCTCCGTGAAAACCCGCCGTTCCGGTCGGGGACCAATCAGTGACATTTCTCCTTTCAGTACACTTAGTAACTGGGGCAGTTCATCGAGTCGAATTTTTCGCATGAAAGCACCGAAGGCAAACGTTCGCGAATCACGTTTACTGGAAAAGGCCGCTCCCGAGGCCTCGGCATCCAGTCGCATGGAGCGAAATTTAACGCAAGTAAACTCTTGTTCTTTCCACCCCACCCGTACTTGTCGGTAAAATACGGAACCGGGGGATTGTTGCTTGATTTTAAAGGCACTCCACAGCCAAAAGGGACTACTCGCTAGTAGTAAACCAAGGCTAAGAACGGCATCCATCCCTTTCTTAAATAGACGTATGGAGGGCGAAAATCCGGGTAATGTCCCCGCCAGACTACGGTACGTAGCGGATTCTGCAATGTAGACTTTACCCAGCATCTGCTCACAAAAGTCGGAGATAGTACTGATGTGAAACCTTGAACCCTTCTGAATGAGCAGAGCTTTCGAAGGCTGCCAGGACCCAGGACGCGTAACGAGATGAATGTATTCAAAGGGTTTCACCAGTGTCTCTAGGTTTGGGTCTGTCTTCATTTGAGCCGGTACCAAAATGATTCGCTGGTAGGAAAGCAACAGTCGCCTGAGATCCCGTTTAGTAAGAAAGTAATCGTAATCCGTGATGAGTAGAACCTTCGAGCTTATGTTATGGGAGGAGCGAATCTGATGGATTACCGGATTAGTAGAGACGCTTTCCACAAGGGGCGGGAGTACAGGTAGCATCATATCGTATCGATACGTGTGAACTTGGGGATTATAATCGATGTTGTCTCGGCCCTTTGATTTAAATCGAGGGCTCCGCTTGATTAATTCTTAAGAGGTTAGGAGGAATAGAGAAGGGTAATCGATCAGTCAAAAGAACATTATTGGCGAGTGAACGTATCTATGCTAGTCATCAGAAAGTAGACTGCTAATAATCAGCTAATTCTTTAACAAAGAACTTTCATAGGAGGCACGTAACCTATAGTAGGAATTGTAAAATCATGTAGTAGTAGTTGATAGTATCTTGTAGTATTAGTTGGAGTTACCGATGGACGGAGCCTACCAACCAAGAGGGGCTACCTGCAAATGGCAGGTAGCCCCTTGGCTTATCAATCAGAGTGGTTTTTACTTCACAATCACCACGCGGTGGCTGTAGGTAGAACCATCCTGATGCTCTAGGCTGAGCAGATATACACCGGCAGGCACCGCCTGCACATCCAGTGAACTTTCCGGTAAGCCTTTTACTTCCAACAGCGTCGTTCCTACGGCTGAAGTCAGACGAACGGATTTGATCTGAGTCGGATCCGTCACCTTGAGGTATACCTTCTCCGAAGCTGGGTTGGGATACACGCTCGTTTCAAAGGGAACCTTCACGCTCACCGATCGGCTACGGCTATAGTCGAAACTGCCATCCCGATCCACCAGTTTCAGTCGATACAGACTCGCTCCAGCTAAGGGTTGCTGATCGACAAAGGCGTAGCTTTGTTTGGTCGTGCTCTCGCCTTTGGCCGAAACGATACGCAGAGTCGTCCACTCGCCTGGGTTACCCGAGCGGCTCCGTTGCACTTCAAAATGCTGACTGTTTCGCTCCTGAGCCGTGGCCCAGGTAAGTTCTACGGTCTGGCCTTTGACTTTGGCATCGAAGTTTGTCAGATGTACCGGCAGCGGACTATCCCAGCTTAGGGCGTAGGTTACGGGTGCAGATACGCTGCCCGCCGCATCGTGGTAAGCGTAGGTAAACACGGTTGACGTATAACCAGTACCCGTGAACTCGAGCTCCAGCTTCGAAGGATCGTAGCTTTGAATCACCTGACCTGGGGTTACGCGTACGCCATCGTACCAGAGTATGCCGTTGGTAGGCAGCGTGGTGATAGTAACGGTGCGGTCTTTCTGATTTCCGTTTAGGGAACCATCTTCGGGATCGAGGCCCGTGAGTTGACCAGGTACCGTTGTACCTACCCCCGTCGAAACGTGACTGCTGTCGAGTTTGATTTTCGTACCCGGACTCGGTACATCAATCAAATAGACCTTGGGCTGAGCTACAGGGGGTTGCTGTACGCCAAAGTTGGCGTTGGTTACCGAAGTAGTGGCGACCGTGATGTTCGGTAAGATACCGTTCACCGTGCCATCACTACCCGCATTGGCTCCCAGATGTTCACCCGTGTTGATCCAACCCGAAGGTAGACTTGGCGTGGTGGAGCCCGTCGAAGTCTGGTGCAAGACTACGCTGTACGTACCTGCTGGCGTTACGCCAAAGTCATAACCCCCATTTGAACCTACGGCTACGGTTTTCACCGCCTGAACATTGGCACCTACCAGTGTTGCGTACAGTCCCGTTGGGATCGCTACCTGCGAAGTACTGTTCACCGTGTTATCCGTCAAACCGTTGGCATCGTGGAAGACGTTACCACTTAGGCTAACGACAGGTGTCGTAAACGGAACCGTCACGGTGCTCGTGTTACTTTTGGCTCCCCCGTTATCCATTACGTAAAACGGTACCTGTACCGTCACTTCACCATCTTTTGGATCAGCCAATACAGTCAGATTCGTCACCGGAACCGTTACTGTACCCGGCCATACCGATTGGCCACTTCCTGGTGTGGTACCTGGAGCTACATAGGTCGTCGTACCAATCGTTACCGTGGTTACGTTCGAGGGGAACTGCGTAAAGGTGATCGTCTGAGGTGTACCGTCTACATCCGAGAAGGTAAACTCATTGGAGAGATTCACCGTCGTCGTTCCGCCCGGATTCACCCGCGAAGGCAGGGTTTTGTCCGAGGTCACGGGTGGTTGTTGTACACCGAAGTTCGCATTCGTTACATCCGTAGTCGTGACGGTAATGTTCGGTAAAATACCGTTCACCGTGCCATCACTACCTACGCCCGCTCCCAAATGCTCACCCGTGTTGATCCAGCCACTCGGCAGGGCCGGAGTTGTGGAACCGGTTGACGTCTGATGCAGTACCACGCTGTACGTACCCGAAGGCGTTACACCGAAATCGTAAGCTCCGTTTGAAGCTACCGCTACGGTTTTCACCGCCTGACCATTGGCACCTACTAGTGTCGCGTACAGCCCCGTCGGAATCGTTAGTTGCGAAGTCGAGTTAACGGTAGTATCCGTCAAAGCATTCGCATCGTGGAAGACGTTACCTGAAAGCGTCACCTGAGGCGTGGTGAAGGGTACCGTCACCGTGCTCGTGTTACTCTTCGCACCGCCATTGTCGGTTACAAAGAATGGCACTTGTGAGGTCACCGCTCCGTCCACCGGATCAATGAGTACCGACAGATTCGTCACTGGAACTGTTACCGTTCCCGGCCAAACGGATTGGCCAGCACCGGGCGTTTGCCCCGATGGCACATACGTCGTTCCATTAATCGTTACCGTCGTCGTATTGGCAGGGAACTGCGTGAAGGTGATCGTCTGAGGTGTACCGTCCACATCCGAGTAGGTAAACTCATTGGAGAGATTCACCGTCGTCGTTCCACCCGGATTCACCCGCGAAGGCAGGGTCTTGTCCGAGGTCACCGGCGGTTGTTGTACACCGAAGTTGGCATTGGTTACGTTCGTGGTAGCGACCGTAATGTTCGGTAAGATACCGTTCACCGTGCCGTCACTACCCGCATTGGCTCCCAAATGTTCACCCGTGTTAATCCAACCCGAAGGCAAACTTGGCGTTGTCGAACCCGTCGAAGTCTGGTGAAGTACCACGCTGTACGTACCCGAAGGTGTTACTCCGAAGTCATAGGCTCCATTTGAACCTACGGCTACGGTTTTCACCGCCTGACCATTCGCATCGACGAGCGTCGCGTAGAGCCCCGTTGGAATGGCGAGTTGCGAAGTGCTGTTGACCGTAGTATCCGTCAGAGCGTTCGCATCGTGGAAGACATTACCTGAAAGCGTCACCTGAGGCGTCGTGAAAGGTACCGTCACCGTGCTCGTGTTACTTTTGGCTCCGCCGTTGTCGGTTACGTAGAACGGTACCTGTGAAGTGACTACGCCGTCCACCGGATCGATGAGTACCGACAGATTCGTTACTGGAACGGTAACTGTTCCTGGCCAAACGGATTGGCCACTTCCTGGCGTTTGTCCGGCTGGTACATACGTCGTTCCGTTAATGGTAACGGTCGTCGTATTGGCAGGGAACTGCGTGAAGGTGATCGTCTGAGGCGTACCGTCTACATCGGAGTAGGTAAACTCGTTGGAGAGATTCACCGTCGTCGTTCCACCCGGATTCACCCGCGAAGGCAGGGTCTTGTCCGAGGTCACGGGTGGTTGCTGCACGCCGAAGTTCGCATTGGTAACATCCGTAGTAGCGACCGTAATGTTGGGTAAGATACCGTTCACCGTACCATCACTACCCGCGTTGGCTCCCAGATGCTCGCCCGTGTTGATCCAACCCGAAGGCAGACTTGGCGTAGTTGATCCACCAGCTGTTTGGTGTAAGACGACACTGTAAATTGCGGGAGTTACCGTACCGAAATCGTAAGCACCAGTACTGCTCACGGCTACCGTTTTCACGGCCTGACCGTTCGCATCGACGAGCGTCGCATACAAGCCCGTCGGGATTGCCAGTTGCGAGGTCGAGTTAACGGTAGTATCCGTCAAAGCGTTCGCATCGTGGAAGACGTTACCTGAAAGCGTCACCTGAGGCGTGGTGAAGGGTACCGTCACTGTGCTCGTGTTGCTCTTAGCTCCACCGTTATCCGTTACGTAGAACGGTACCTGTACCGTTACTTGACCATCTTTTGGATCAGCTAATACCGACAGATTCGTCACTGGAACCGTCACCGTTCCCGGCCATACCGATTGGCCACTTCCCGGCGTCTGTCCTGCTGGTACATACGTCGTTCCATTAACCGTTACCGTAGTTACGTTCGAGGGGAACTGCGTGAAGGTGATCGTCTGAGGCGTACCGTCCACGTCGGAGAAGGTAAACTCATTCGAGAGATTCACCGTCGTCGTTCCGCCCGGATTCACCCGCGAAGGCAGGGTCTTGTCCGAGGTCACGGGTGGTTGCTGGACACCGAAGTTCGCATTGGTGACATCCGTAGTCGTGACGGTAATGTTGGGTAAGATACCGTTCACCGTTCCGTCACTGCCTGCATTCGCTCCCAAATGCTCGCCCGTGTTGATCCAACCCGAAGGCAGACTTGGCGTGGTGGAACCCGTCGAAGTCTGGTGCAGTACGACACTGTAGGTACCTGCCGTAACGTTGCCAAAGTTGTAGGAACCATTGGCGTTGACGGGTACGGTAGCTACCGCTTGATTCGAAGCGTTGACTAACGTTGCATACAAGCCCGTCGGAATGGCTAGCTGTGAAGTACTGTTGACCGTGTTATCCGTCAGAGCATTCGCATCGTGGTAGACATTCCCGGATAGATTCACTACGGGCGACGTAAACGGAACTTTTACCGTACTCGTGTTGCTGATAGCACCACCGTTGTCCGTTACATAAAACGGCACTTGCGAAGTAACTACGCCATCTACGGGATCGATGAGTACCGACAGGTTCGTTACCGGAACCGTTACCGTACCCGGCCATACGGATTGGCCACTTCCTGGCGTTTGTCCTGCTGGTACATACGTCGTTCCATTAATCGTTACCGTGGTTACGTTCGAGGGGAACTGCGTAAACGTGATCGTCTGAGGCGTACCGTCCACGTCGGAGAAGGTAAACTCATTCGAGAGATTCACCGTCGTCGTTCCGCCCGGATTAGGGCGGGAAGCCAGGGTTTTGTCCGAAGTAACGGGAGGTTGCTGGACCCCAAAGTTTGCATTGGTGACATTCACGCCCGCTACAGTGATTCCGGTCAAAATTCCATTGACGCCTTCATCACTGCCCACACCCGCACCCAGGTTTTCACCCGTGTTGATCCAGCCACTCGGCAAAGCCGGCGTTGTGGAACCCGTCGAAGTCTGGTGCAGTACGACACTGTACGTACCTGCCGTAACGTTGCCAAAGTTGTAGGAACCATTGGCGTTGACGGGTACGGTAGCTACCGCTTGGTTCGAAGCGTTGACGAGTGTTGCATACAAGCCCGTGGGAATCGGCCGCGTAGAGGTTGAATTTACTGTCACGTCCTTCAGAGCGTTGGCATCGTGGAAGACGTTACCCGTCAGCGTTACCGGTGAATAACAGGCTTCAACCGGATTGACCGTCACATTCACGGGCAGTACCAACTGACACTTGGAAGTGTTATCGGTAATGGTGACCGTATACAAACGGCCCGTCGAGGTGGTTACCGTTGGGTTGGCACTGAAGGGGTCGGAAAGCCCCGTCGAAGGTGCCCACACGTACGAGTACGTACCAGTCGAGCTTACCGTTAACGGCAGGGCCGTTGCTGCACCCGCACAAACGGCCAAATCCGTTGTGGTGGCCCGGATGGGGTTGGTATTTACTACGACGACGACTTCCTTGAAGTTGCTACAACCCGTAGGCTGCGTAGTTTGCGTCAGGCGGTAGGTCTGCGTAGCCGAGGGCGTAATTACGGTTGAGGTAGCCGTCGGACTGGCCACACCCGCTACCGGGCTCCACTGCCAGGTAGTACCCACGGCCGGCGTTCCATCTACACTTAAGGTAGTAGCACCACCCTGACAAATCGTGGTATTCCCTACAATTGTAAAGTCTGCAGGGGTGTTAACTGTGACGGTTACCTGACTCGAGGATGTACAACCATTCGACGTAACGGTTACGGTATAAGTCGTCGTTGCCGTTGGTTTTACCGTAGGCTGAGCCACGTTAGCTGCTCCCACGATACCCGCACCCGTCCAGGAATAAGTAGCACCCGTAATAGCTGGCGTACCAATAACGGTAGATTCACCCGCACAGATCGTTACCGGAGCTCCGGCACCCGCCGTGGGCGTCACTACCACCTGATCCGTAAATGTACAGCCATTGGCTAGCATAACCGCTACCGTATAGGTCGTACGCTGACTAACTGTAGCTGTAGGGTTCGCTGCTGTAGTACTGCTCAAACCCTGAGCCGGAGACCACGTATAGGTGGCCCCAGTAGGTGCGGCTGGATTATTAGCCGATCCATATCCAATCGCTACCCCTCCACTGCACTGCGTCTTATCCACCAGACTTAAACCGGTAATGGTATTGACGGTAACGGTGACTTGATCGGACAGCGGCGTATTACAACCGGGGTAACTTACCCGGACCGTATACGTAGTCGTAGCCGTCGGATTGGTAACGGTCGGATTCGCACAGGTCGTGCAACTCAGACCCGTAGCCGGGGACCACGCGTACTGAGCGAATGGTTCCGCCTGACGACCTAAGGATACAGAAACGCCCTGACAGGTGGTCACGCTTTGACCCGCGTATTCACCCGTGGCTACCGTGTTCCGAAGCACTACGGTATCTGCATCGGTACAGCCCGATAGAGGATCCGTTACCTTCAAAATATACGTTTGAGGCGTAGAAAAAGCAAATTGCAACTGAGGCTGCGGCGAAGAGGCATTCGTGCCATTCGTCCAGGCGGCGTTGGCAGGGGTCCAGGAATATACCCAGTTGGTCCCTGCCGGAGCGGGGGTACCCAGCGTAACCGTGGCTCCATTACACACGGCCCGGTCTCTGCCGGCATCGGCTACGGGAGCGGAAGCATTGACGCGTACCGTATCCGCCGTCCGGCAACCGGAAGCCGCTTCGGTAACCTTTACAATGAAGGTTTGGGTCCGGGCTACGGTGGCGAGCGGATTGGCAATGTTGGGATTACTTAACCCCTCGTCCGGAGTCCAGGCGTAGTTGAAACCGGCCAGCGGGCTATTGCCAATCTGTACGGGTACATTGGGACACGTGTATTTATCCGCAGCCGTAAACACGGGCAGTGACCATCCCGGCGGGTTGATCACAATCGATTCACTACAGCTGATGGACGCATCGTACTTGTTGGTGATCGTGACCGTAATGGTGGCCTGCTGCGTGGAGGTAATCGTGACTGTAGCCGCCGTTGGGTTATCGACCAGGCTGGCAGGACTCCACGAGAAGTTATAATTCGAACTGTTGCTAACGGTAGTTCCCAGTCGCAATACCGTACTGCCGAATACTTTCGGACAACCCTGATTAGACAAGGTAACGATGTCGAAATTACAGCTATTACCCGAGCAAGGCTGGATCAGCACATCCGCTATACAGGCAACTCCATTCAGGGTCGTCGTCCGGCGAAAACGGGTGACGCCCGCATTGCTTTTCAGGTAGGCATTCTTCCCATTATTTGAGGTTTGAAGAATAACACCATCGCCACTGACGATACTCCAGGTGTAGGTTGTTCCCGGAGCATTGTCTTCATCCAGATGCGACGACCAGGCGGGACCACAAACGGTTTCATCCTGATTGGTAATCCGTGAATTGATCACTGACACCCGTACCTGATCGGTAAAGACGCAGGCATCCTTCACGGCATTAACCGTATAATCAATGAAACCATTAGCTACGGCAGCCGTACCCGCTGTAAAGGTAGGATTGGCAACCTGAGAACTACTCAGGTACTGACCCGAAGTCCAGGTATAGGCAAAATTAGCATCGGCGGTGCCGCCCAGTTGAACCGATTGGTTTTTACAAATGGTTTTGTCCGAACCGGCGAAGGCTACCGTGTTGCTGGGAGCCGCTACGGGCGTAACCGTTACTTCACTGGTGGTGGTACAAACCGTGCCGTTTTTCTGCTTAACGCTTACGGTCAATCGGTAGGTAGTAGCTACGCTAGGATTAGCAATAGGTTGAGCACAGGTAGTACAGCTTAAGGTACTCAGGGCACCGCCTGATACCACGCTCCAGGCGTACGTCACCGAAGAGCTGGCGACGGGAGCAGTTCCTAACTGCACACCACCGCTGCCTTGGCAGACGGATTTACTACCACCGGCATTCGCCACTGCGGGAACAACCGTTACCTGATCAATATCAAAACAACCGGCTCCGTCTTTGACTTGCAAGGTGTAGGTAGTAGCCTCCGTAACGGCGGGTGTGGTGAAGGTGGCCGTAGCGGCTACCGGTGAACCCGTCGTCGTACTTCCGGCAAACCACTGGTAGGTGAAATTACCCGACCCGCCCGTGGCACTGCCGTTGAGTGCTACGGTATTGGCACCCGTACCACAAACAAACCACTGCGGGCCATTGGCACTGGCAATGGGAGCGGCATTGGCTCCGATCACTACCGAGGCTACGGGCGAAGTCGCGATGACTTGCTGATCGCAGACTTTGACCTGACGGCGGTAGTAGAGCGTCGTTTGAGAAGCGAGGGGCTGTAAGTCTTTGAAAATCTCCCCGGGCAGATCCTCCCAGGGACCATTGGTACTCGACGCCTTTTGCCATTGGTAGAACACCTTACCCTTGAAGGTAGAGGGGCTCGTCACCTCAACGGCACTACCCGTAATGATACCCGGAATACCCAGGATACAAGCCGTTTGCGTGAGGGGTGAAAGGGTACTGGCAGAAGTCGTAAAGTTATCGAGCAGTCCTTGCGAATTGAACTTGGCAATCACCGCATCCGTACCTCCATTCGAATTGAACTGGTACGAACCGGACGTGGCATGGCCTGCACTACCGGCGGGGACGTAAAACGCAATAATAGGATTACCCTGGGGATCGATGGCTAAAGTATTGTAGCGAGTAGGAGAAACATTATTTGCCATCACCGTTTCATCGGCTGCATTGCCCAGATACGTACCCCAGATGCGTTGACCAGACGTTACGTCAAAGCGATTGATGACCATATCGGTAGCACCACCCGGCATGGGCTGATAGCTACAATCGCTGGCTAATTCCCCGGTCGTGGTGGTGGTGGTACCGGATACCAGCAGATTGCCCTGGGCATCCAGCCGGACCCCGGATAAATATGTATCACCCGCCTGGGCACCCAAGTACGTGCCTTGCTGATAAATGCCATTCAGATCAAAGCTGGCCCAAAACCCGTCTCTGGTTGGATTTCCCAAGCTAGTACGAAAGGCATTTGCTGAAGCAATTCCTGTCGTACTATTGGTAGCACCAACCACATAGATTCGAGCTCTTACTTTATCTAAAGCAATACCGTGAATTGGGTCATGATCGGGTCCGCCCACGTATCTTCCCCAGATCCGGGTTCCGTTGGTGGGATTCAGTTTCAAAATAAACCCGTCCCCGTTTTGCCGGGTCTGTCCTTCTGAAACACCTCCAACCAGCTCCCTGTAATAATTAGCCGTACTTCCAGTTCCTAAAGATGTACCTGCCACATAAACGTTACCCTCTGCATCCAAGACTACTCCAGCGGCAATATTAGGAACATTGTTAGCATTTTCAAGAAAAGTACCCCAGGCTTTCGCACCCGAAGCAGTATACTTTACCAAAAATGATGGGTACGTGTTTCTTGCAATAGGGCGAAAGGTACCCGCCGTGCTAATATTACCTGGATTGTCTACTACAAGGCCTTGTAGTCTTCCGATACCCGTTGCATAAAAGGCTCCAGTTTCGTCCACGACCAAGTGACTTGGTGTTGACCAACCCGTTGCATCACCCGCATAGGTGGTCCAAAGCCGGGCTCCAGTTGTAGCGTTGAACCTGGCAAAAAAAGCATTTGTGCCTCCAACTCTGGTATCTTGATAAGCCCCTGGGGTAGCTAAACCATCACTACTGGTAGTTCCGGCTACATAGAGCTCTCCCTTGCTGAACGCAACAGCGGTTGCTAATTCATTACCGTTGCCAGTACCACCAAAATACGTACTCCAGACCCGCTGCCCCTGGCTGTTGAATTTAGCAATAAAGCCATCGAATGTTCCTAACAAAGTACCCCATTCAGCACCCGCAGAAGCAATATTGTTGGTACTATTAGTAGCCCCTACTACATAAACGTTTCCACTGTCATCGTTTTCGATAGAATACAGGGTTTCATTACCTGTCCCTCCGTAATACGTGGCCCAATCCAGATTCGGCGTTGGGTCGATCACCAGCGTTTGAGTTTTGTCGTAGGCGGGTACGTTGAAGGCGTACACATCCGAACCCAGGGCCTTGTAATGCACGCGTACCGGCTTTTGATTCTGCTTGATCCAACTGGCGGGAATATTCTCCGACAGCTTACCGTGATTCAGCGACATGACGACCCGCTCGTTTTGCAGGGTGGTCGCTTTGGCCCCCTGGTAGCGAAGATTGATCTTCGAGGCGTCTGCCCCCGGCCGAACGATGAAATTGTACTCAACGGGCTTCTTCGTTCCCGGTTGAGCCACAAATTCCAGGTCAATGCCCGGATACACTTCATGATACGTAACCGACTGGAACTTACGAATGTTAGAAAACGATCCGTGTTCGTTGATCACGTTGACGGGCTGTGAAATAGCCGGTCCGGTAGTCATCAAAGCGTTGGGATTAGCTCCGACGAGTTCAACATCCACGCGGTGAAAGCCGGTCTTTTTCGAGGACCCCTTCTGAGCGTAGGTATCGTAGCTAAAGCCGGAAGGTCGCAACTGAACGTTGAGGCCGGGCAGGTGGAGTAGATACTTAACGGCGGGGTTGGGTTTGCCCGTTTGGTCCAGGAATTGACCTTTGTTTTCAGTAAAACCCGAACGGTCCTGTTTCAACCACCGTGCAGCCTGGGCCTGCTCGGCAGGCGGCGGGCTACTTTCCTTCATTACACCCAGCGTCCCTCTAGGTTTCTGCTGAGCAGAGACCGAAAACAGGGCCGAAGCGGTGAAAAAAGAAAAGAGTAATAGTTGTTTAATCATTAAACATTGCTTTAAATGAAAGGTGTATAAATTGAAATTGGGTTGGCTTTAGGTAAAATCGATCGGTGACTAGAACAGAGAATACTGATCAGTCCAAGGGGTATGAATGGGCACAAGAGAGCCTGAAAAGATTACGGGGAGCGTGATCTTTAGAGCTAAGGATATAGGAAAACGGGAGCGTTTGTGGACTTTTATTTCAAGTCCTATGCATACGAATGAGAGATTCTAATTGAAGTCAATAGAGAATACGTCGATTCACCGCTTGTAGTAGCGGGAGCCTAGCAAAAATGTTTACTTCTTTTAAGGGAGGTCTACTGAGGGTTTCAGTCGAAAAGCGAATGAATAAAACGAATTGAAGACATAGCTTTAGCAGCTATTGAACACGGGTAAGCAAGGTGGACAGAATCCATAAGTAGCGGTTTAAACGTATGAATTTGTAAAAGAGATGGGGCTTAGTACTTTGTCACTTTGACGCAACAAACCTATCATTTATTAATTTCAGTATAAATAGTAATAGTTGAATAGTTATATAGTATTACTACTACATAACCAATGCTCTAGCTGGAATAGTTGAAAAAATAGCCTTACTGAGTAGCAGAGGATAGAAATACCTTTACTCTAACTAAAATCAAGATATTTATATTTATAGATCTTTTTATCTCAAAATTATCAAAACATTACATATGACTTTCAATCATTCATCTGTATTTTATTTTATAGATTCTATAGAAACCTATACTCATTAAAACATAAAACAAGTAAACGTGTCTATTAGACTCTCCAATATCTTAATCTTTACTCACTAGTCAGTCTTTATGGATCATTTTTTGGTAAAAGAAGAATTGCTCATTTCCTTCGTAGGGTTTTGACTTATCCATTCTATTCTTTTTATAGATTGATTAAGGGCTAGTTTGATAAATATCAGTTAATAGGTAAAAGGAGATTATAGGAAAACAACTTCCCTTTTCAAACGAATACAAAGGAAAGCGGCAGACTTATACCAGCTCTTGATACTACTCCGGCTCACGTAAAGGCTCGCTTGATTAAATTGGAAGGAGAAAGTAGTGTTAAAACGTAAGCAGGTGCCTTGGCGAATGTTGTTTTGAGCTTCCAAAATCCGTTACCCGCTCGTTCTTGTGGGATTCTGTAAGCCGCGTGAAGCGTGACTATTCAACAGTTCATGCACTGGTCTAAGGAAAGATTTAATAGCTTGAGTGACCGCTTCAGTTACAAATTTGCCCTAAAATCGAGTTGAATCGCCGCCTGCCCTTCAAAACATACGGCTTCATCCATTCGGGCTTAGTATTTTCGGGTCGCTATATCAGTCAGATAAGTGGCGGCTTGGACGACTGAGCATGCAGTACAAAGCCTATTCGTTCATACGGATAGGCTTTTTTCATACGATACTCCCAGCTCATTTTTCAATTTTATTAGCTAAAGAGTACGGCCTATAGGAGGCTGATTCTGACATATACCCGCATCACCGAGTAGCTCTACTTAAGATATACTTAGTAAGATACTATCAACCAGTTGCCATGAGGATGAACCGCGTTTTTCTAGAAAAAATAGCATCGAACTGGCCGATTCCGGGTTTTGGAATGTATTGAGGGTACAAATGGCCCGTGTGAAATCACTCGAAAAAATGACGGGCGAAAGCCACACGATACCATACACATTTCTGTATTTGTTCCGGGGCAGTCGCCAGGGACTCGTATCACCCTTGTGATAGTAATCCCTTACCTCGGAAACAAACCGAACCCGACTTTTGAACCGATGTTCAAGCTTCTTACGGGTCAACGTGTCGACCTGTATCGTATTTAAAAATGATTGCCATTCCGGCGTTCGAATGTTTTTAAGTTGACTGGGATTCAGTACGTGTTGCTCGGGATTACGTAGGTTGACTTCTTGAAGATCACGAGTCGTAGTATGGTCTGAGATGAGGAAAAAGGATACCTTTCTGTGTTCTTTCAAACGCTTCAGCACCGCATCATACACGGGATAAGGATTCTGCGAAAAACCGTTTCCAGTCAGGAAAAAGGCAATTCCTATAAGAACAATCGGCCAGGCTGATTTCCGCATGTGTTTTAAATGAATGGTTTCGTATTGAGGATTTTATACGGTTCAGCTGTCCTCCTGTGGCAAGATACAGAAATGACGATGCCCTACTTTTCCCAAAGAACTCATGTAGGAAAAGTAGGGCATCGGTTCGAATCCATGAAAGCAAATTTAGTATCCCGGATTCTGAGCAAAGGCTCCTTGGTTTAGATCCAGAGCCCGTGTCGGAATGGGTCGCAGTAGTTTCGGTTGATTGCCAGCCCCCATAAACGGATTGATGCCGTTATCAAACCACTTCCGAACGTCCTTGTTGTACATCCGGGCCCGGGTCATGAGGGTACCCGTCCGTTTCAGATCGAACCAGCGGTGGTACTCACCCACCAGCTCACGACCCCGTTCATCCAGAATAAAATCAAGGGTTACGTCCGAAGACTGAATTTGCATACTGGTTTCAGCTCCTGATTTAGCGGCCCGTTTGCGTACCACGTTGATGCGGTCCGCGGCCAGAGCCAGATTACCCATTTTAAAGTACGCTTCCGCAGCCAGCAGGTACGTTTCTCCGAGACGGGCCACGAACAGATCCCGCGTACTGGTATTGCTACCAAATTGGGCCGAGGGATCGTCGAATTTTTTCACGGAAGGCGTGTAATTATCCAGTACGACCGTGCGGCTGGCCTCCCAGAGCGTTCCTGAATACGGATACACTACGGCGTTGTTCCGGCGAGTAGGGTCGGCGGCTTTCCAGGCTGCAATAGCGGCGGGACTGTTGGCCCACTTGGGCGGATAATAGTACTTCACGTTCAACTGATTACGTTCCGTCCGACGCGTATAGTAATCGTAATACCGCTGGTAGAACTGAATCATGAAGGTCGCGTCGAACCGAGCATCCGTTTCCGTAAACAGATCGAACGTATACATCGTTGGGCACAGGGTATAGGTTCGATACGGATAGCCCTCTACCCCACCCTGACCGCCGAAGTACGGTCCGAAATAGGCCGACTGCGTATTTCCGCCCGAGTTAGCCGTGGGTAGCGAAGCGGCATCCCATTGAATGGAGAAAAGAATTTCGGCATTCTTTTCGTTACCGGGGAAAAATACGTCCTCAAAGGAAAGCGTCAGCCCTTGGCCCTGAATCGCCGCATCCGCGTAGGTCGCCGCCGTTTTAAAGTCATCCGCCGTTCCAAAGCTTTCGTAGCCCCGCGTCAGGTGAATTTTAGCCAGCATGTGTCGAACGGCCCGCTTGGTAACGCGACCAAAATTAGGTGTCGTTTCGGGTACCAGTTCCAGGGCTTCGGTCATTTCCTTGATGATAAAAGCGTACACCTCCTGAGCCGAGGCCCGCGAGAAGGATTCCACCGGTTGCGTAAAGCGGTCTGTCACCAAAGCTACGCCACCGAAGGTTTGTACGAGCAGGAAGTAATCGTAAGCCCGCAAAAACTGGATTTCTCCCTTGCGGTTCGCCAGCGTTGACGTTGAAGCCGTTTTATCGTTGAAGTACAGAGCCGTATTACACACCTGAATGGACTGGTAAACGTTGGTGTAAAAGTTCAACACTTCCCCATCATCCGGAATCAGGTTCTGGTATTCGCTCAGGCCCACGGGCTGCTGGCTACGGCCCTCCACGTACATGTCCGTTCCCGCACAAAATACCCAGGGCTGACTGTACACCGATCGCATGGACGAGTACGCCGCGTTGATGAGTTTTTCGTATCCTTCCGAAGTAGCGTAGTACTCGTCGGACACCATATTCGATTTATTTTCTTCCTTCAGAAAATCATTACACCCGCCAGCCGTCAGCATCAGACCAATCAGGAGGGCGGCTACTTTTATGGATTTCATGGTCGTTTAAAATTTGAGGTTCAGACCAAATTGGTACGTAATGGTGCTCGGACCCGTGTTGTTGATATTACCCGTGGTGGTGTTCGACACGTTGGAGGTCGTGGTCGGATCAATACCACTGGCGTATTCGGGATCAAAGCCATTGTACTTCGTCCAGACAAACGGGTTCAGCACGTTAGCATACACCCGCAGGCTTTTCACACCGATTTTATCTACCAGCGTTGTCGGTAATGTGTAGCCCAATACGATATTCTGAACTTTCACAAAGGATACATCTTTGTAATAGCCAACGCCGGATACGCCCGTCCAGTAGGGACCGATGTTATTCGGCATGGGATAAGTGTTGGATACCCGGGAAGGCGTCACCTTATTATCGGCCATGTAGTAGTCTTCGTAGATTTTGTTCGTACCGCGATCGGAGTAGTTTAAGAAAATGCTGTGGAAAGCACTGTACACCTGGGCTCCCTGGCGGGCAAACATCGACGCCGACAAATCAAAGTTTTTGTACGTAAACTGCGTCGAAAAGCCTCCCGTCCATTTCGGGTCTTTCTGACCAATGATGGCTCGGTCGTCTGCACTACTGATTTTGCCGTCGTTATTCAAATCCTTGACGCGAGCCTGACCCGGTAACTGCCCATACTTCAAAGCCTGTTCGCGTTCACTTTCCTGCCAGATGCCATCAGACACGTAGGTGTAATTCACGTTGATGGGCCGGCCGATAAACCACCAGTTCCCCACCAAATCTTCTTTCTTATCCAGCAGATCGACAATTTCGTTTTTGTTCCGGGCGAAGTTGAAGGAGGTTGACCAAGTAAAGTTTTTCGTCGAGACGTTCACGGTCCGTAACGAAAACTCGATGCCCTTATTCCGTACCGATCCTACGTTGTCTTTAATGGACGACCAGCCCGTTTCAATGGGAATATCACGATTCATCAAAATACCCCGTGAAAGCTTGTTGTAGACATCCAACGTACCGGAAATCCGACCGTTGAAGAATCCGTAGTCTAGACCAAAATCTAGCTCGCGGGTACGCTCCCAAGTCAGGCCCGGGTTAGGCAGTCGGCTGGGACCGTATCCCAGAGCAACCGTTCCGCCGTAATCGTAGAAGGTGGGGTCGCTCAGGTTCATCTGGCTTTCGTACGCACTAATATTGTTGTTGTTTCCTGCAATACCGGCACTCACGCGGAGTTTCAAATCCGAGATGAAGTTGGCTGATTTCAGGAAGTTTTCTTCCGACAACTGCCAACCCACCGCCAGTGAAGGGAATGTAGACCACTTATGTCCCTCAGCCAGCTTGGACGAACCATCCCAACGGGTAGCCAGCGTCGCGAAATAGCGATCTTTGAAGACGTAATTCACACGGGCCATGTAGGAAAGAATCGACACCTGCCGGAAGTAACTCGTGCCCGATTGACGATTTGTAGAAGAACCCAGGTTGTAGTACGAAGAGTTAAAGGGCAGATCATTCACCCGTAGTCCATCGCCTTCGAAGCGGTCCTTCTGCATACTGAACAGACCCGTGAACGTAAAGCGGTGATCGCCGAAGTTTTTACGAATGGTCGCAATGTTGTCGAATATGTAGGAAAGCGACTGGGCATTAGAACGCTGAGCATCGGGTAAAAGGCCATCGCCTACGCCGGTCAGGGAACCCCAGTACCGACCGTTCCGCTCGAAGTTTACACTCGGCGAAAACGTCGAGCGTAGTTCCAGCCAGTCATTCAACGCATACTGCAAATAGAGATTTCCAACTCCGAACAAGCGGCGAGTATTATTCTCTGTATTCGGAATTTCCAGCAAAGGGTTTACCGTACTGGTAAAGCTCGAAATGGTCGTGGAATTGGGTACTGGAATCTGTCCGGGCCGGAACATCAGATTACCATTCGCATCGTAGGGGCTGAAGATCGGAGCCATGTTGAAGGCATTCCGGACGGCATCATCGCTACCCCGCTCAATGTCCGAAAGCGAGAAGTTCACGCTCATGCCGGCCGACCAGTGGTCATTCATCCGACCATCCACGCTGGCTTTGAAGTTGTAGCGATCCAGGCCTTCCTGCAAAAGGTTACCTTTTTCTTTCTGGTAACCTGCACCAATCAAATACTGCACGGTATTCTTTTCACTCGCTCCAGAAATGGTTAGCCAATGGTTCATTTGCGTACCCGTCCGCAGTACTAAATCCCGCCAGTTGGTATAATCGCCATTGGCTACGCGTTGTTGTACCACTGGGTTTCCCAGGCTACCGATGGTGTTGTCGTAGTTGGTACGTCCGGCAATGAGTTCGGGAGAAATAAAGGTGTTTTGCCGGTATTCCCACCATTCAGGACCGCTCATAAAGTGTGGCATCCGGGCTACTTCCCGAATTCCCACGTAACCGTCATAGGAAATCGTCGTGCGACCTTTGGCACTTGAACCGCCTTTGGTCGTCACCAGAATTACCCCGTTGGAACCCCGTGAACCGTAAATAGCCGTTGAGGCGGCGTCTTTCAATACGTCCATCTTGGCAATATCCTGCGGGTTGAGAAAGTTGATGTCAGGAACGATAACGCCGTCTACTACGTACAGCGGCTGACCACCTGCCAGCGAATTCTGGCCCCGAATCTGCACGGAATAGCTCGCTCCGGCCCGACCCGATCCGGCGGAAATATCCACCCCGGCAATCTGACCCTGAGCCCCTTGGAGCGGACTTACCGTACCCCGATCGGCGATCGTTTTTCCTTCAATACTACCTACGGCGGTGGCTACCTCCGCTTTTTTCTGGGTACCGTAACCCACAACGACCACTTCCGAAAGAGCTTTGGAATCAGCTTTCAGTACGACGTCCAGTACCGATCCGGCTCCTACAGCCACTTCCTGCGGTGTATAGCCCACGTAAGAAAAAATGAGGGTAGCTGCTTCTTCACTAAAGGTGAGTCGATACTTTCCCTCTTCGTTGGTAGTTGTTCCCTGCTGCGAGCCTTTTCGGAGAATGCTCACGCCGGGTAAGGTGGCTCCCGTTTCATCCGTGACGGTACCCGTGAGGGTCCTGGAGGTCTGAGCTTGAACGCTCAGGCCCAGTAACAGGAAAAAACCAATGGTGCAAGCCAGCAGGTACTCGTACAACCTGCGGCAAGTAGGTACGTGTTTGTTCATAATCAGCGTAGTTCTGAAGTCGTATTAGGAATACGGTGAGAAGGTGGGGATCGAAAGACCCTTCGGTAGACAGACGAAATCCATGTGACTTATCCAGTAAAAAATTTATTTTTTACTGGATAATTTATTTTGTCTTCGTACGCTCTGCAGGTAGTAAAGTGAGCTATAGCTGGTTAAGCAGCTGCTCAAAACCATGGTTTTTTATACCGCCTGGAGTATAAGGAATTTCGCTCCAACAATACAGCTGGACTATTAACCGATGTCCATTCCATAACTAGCAATCTTCGTATAGAGAGATTTATTCATTTAAAACTCGTAATTAACCTAAACCGAGTTTGGTTCTGTAAGCAAGGCTGGCTAGTAGCCCATGAACCTCTCCACGACTAACGACAGCCTGCTCAGGGCCACCGCGTTGAGGCTGTCGTAGGTCGTTCCGTTGCTCACGGGCGGGGGAGGTTTTCTTCTTCTGACATCTTTTGAAAGTTGATAGTTGTTTGTTGCCAGTTGTTAGAACCAAATCAAATACCTTCATGGACGGCATAAAGCCGATCCCCGTCCTATCGCGATAAGCCGCCTACTTCCTCAGCAATGCGGTGGCATTGAGCAAGAGGAAGTCAGCGGCGGGCGTGCCGGCATGGGATGCCCCGCATGGATTGCATACGGACTGAAAAACCAGCCGTCTCAGCGGGACGAAAACAGTACTGTTCTTGGATACAATAAACCATCTTTTTTACAAATACATCTAAGCAAAATGCCCCAGAAAGCTGAAATAGACGCTCTGAAGCAGCAATAAACTAAGGGCCAGCTAATCCCTCTAGCGTCTTTCTTTCAACTAAGCCATGACGCATAGTACGCTCGCCAGTACCGACGGATAATAGCCCCCCATTTGCTTCATCCGCCTGAAGTAAGTATCGCTGGCTTACCCATTTTGTACTGAATTCTTTTGATGTTGCCGGCGAGAACTACCCATTACGCAGACGCCTTTAGGCGTTTTTTTCTGTATAGTCAAAAGGCCTAAAGGCTAATTTTTCAGCTATGTTGCGAATTCCTTTTTTACTCCGGTTGGCCAATTTAGGTTTATTACTACAGCCGTTCTTCGCTCAGGCTCAGCAGACCTATAGTTGGGAGAATCTACCCGTGGTCGACCAGCCCCGCTTTCGAGCCGATACCTTTCTGATTACTTCCTACGGAGCCAAAGGCGATGGTCTGACGCTGAACACGAAAGCCATCAACCGGGCCATTACCGAGTGTAGCCAAAAAGGGGGTGGGGTTGTCGTAATTCCAGCGGGTTTGTGGATGAGTGGTCCGGTCATTCTGAAAAGCAACGTCAATCTGCATCTAAAAAAAGCCGCGACGCTGCTTTTCACGCCCGATAAATCTCAATACGCTCTAGTCGAAGGTTTTTACGAAGGCAAAGCCGCTGCCCGCAATCAGTCGCCCATTTCCGGTATGGACCTGGAAAATGTGGCACTGACGGGAGAGGGTATCGTGGATGGTAACGGCGATGTCTGGCGAGCCGTGCACCAGCGTCAGCTGACCGATACGCAATGGAAGGAAAAAGTGGCTTCGGGCGGCGTTTTGAGCGATGATCAGAAGACCTGGTATCCAAGTATCGCTTTTAAAACGGCCAGTAAGGAAAACAAAAGCATGTTACTAACGCCGGATAAGTCTCTTTCCGAGTTTGCCGACATGAAGGATTTTCTACGTCCCAATCTGGTGGTGCTATTGCGATGCAAAAAGGTATTACTCGAAGGGCTGACCTTCCAGAATTCTCCGGCTTGGTGCCTGCATCCGCTCCTTTGCCAGCACCTGACGCTCCGTAAATTAACCGTTAAAAACCCGGAATATGCCCATAATGGCGACGGTATGGACATTGAATCCTGCAAAAATTTTCTCGTAGAAGATTGCTCGCTCGACGTAGGTGATGACGCCATTTGCATCAAATCGGGCAAAGACGAAGAAGGTCGCAAACGCGGTGTTCCAACCGAAAACGGAATCATCCGTAACAATGTCGTTTATAATGGTCACGGCGGTTTTGTGGTAGGCAGTGAAATGAGCGGCGGAGCCCGGTATCTGTTTGTATCCAACTGTACCTTCATGGGAACGGATAAAGGCCTGCGGTTCAAATCCGTACGGGGTCGGGGCGGCGTGGTTGAACATATCTACGCCCGTAACATTTTTATGAAAGACATTGCTCAGGAAGCCATCTTTTTTGACATGTACTACTTCGTGAAATTCGCGACCGACAGCCCTCGCGACGAGCGGCCTGTTGTCAATGAAGGTACGCCCATTTTTAGAAACATGGTCTTTGAAAATGTCGTGTGTCAGGGAGCTAAAAAGGGTGTTTTCGTTCGTGGATTGCCCGAAATGCCCATTCAGCAGGTACGTATGAAAAACCTAATTCTGGAAACCGAACGCGGCGTTGAACTTATTGACACTCGCGGAATTAGCCTTGAGCAGGTGGAACTGGTTACGGCCACAAGCGAGCCGCTCGTTTTCATTGAAAATAGTCAAAAACTTACTTTTAATTCGGTAGAATACGCGGGCAAAATGCCCATTCTATTTTCGGTAAATGGTGAACGTAGTCAAGATATTCGCGTACAAAAAACGGACTTTCAAACAAACCAAACCGTCTTTGCCAATGGGGCGAAGGCTTCTGCGTTAAAGTAGAAATGTTTGTCATCCGAGACTGGTTTTGCTGGCATGAAACGATTCGTTCGCTTAATCTGATTAAGCGGACGAATCATTTGCCATACACTAACTCTATTGAATATACGTCAATAAATTAAAATATCTTTACCAATGAATTTTGCACTGAGTCAACCTTCATAACCCCGAAGGGGTTCAACGTGAATAGCCCCGCATGGCTTGCGGGAAAACAGGACCCTAGGATACCAAGTCATCCCCAATCATCAGGGTTTCCACCCATCTCCTCCCGCCAGGATTCGTTCCGCTGTATAAGTCTTTGCCTGAGCTGCCGTTAACTGTTTCGACCATTTCGCCCGTTCTGTGGTTCGGGCTCCCGGTCCCCGGCTCTGAAATTCAGCGTAGAGCACCGTCTGCTCGTTTTCCGGGTTTCGCCAGTTATCCCAACCTACGGGCAAAATATGCACGCCCATTTCCGTACGGATAAAGATCGTCTTCGCCTGCGGTCGCCAGGGACGGCCCAGGTATACTTTCGTAGCCGACGGATCGGCGGTTAAGGTACAATCCAGAAACGTAAACCCGTACGTTTGATAGGCAGGTGTGGCAGCGGCGGTGATATACGAATCCGACAGACTTTTGATCGTACAGTTCTGAAAAACGGCCATGCACTTACCAAAAATGAAGTCCGTCGTTCCCTCAATCTGACAATTCAGATAATACTGACGAGTTCCTTCACGGGCGGCATACAGCGTATCCTGATTTCCCAGCAACACGCAGTTTCGGCAGATAAATCGATCGCCCTCTACGTGCAGGGCTACGGCCTGTCCTACCCGACCAGCAGTATTACGAATCGTCAGATTTTCCAGGATAATGTCGGGAGCATCCACCAGCACCGTATAGGAAGTATAGGTACTGAATTTATCCTTCCCCGTGGCGTCTTTACCACCCGGATACGCTTTACCCGAGAAATCATCCCCCGTAATGATCACTCCTTCCCTACTTTCGCCCTGGATGTGAATGTTCGGTTTCCAGGAAGGAATCACGAGTTTTTCGGCGTAAACACCATTTTTAACGAACAGCCTGACCCGTATCTGCGAATGATCGCGAAAGGAATTGACGGCCTCCTGAATGGTTTTAAAATCTCCACTGCCGTCGGGAGCTACGGTAAAGGAGCTTGGGTAGGTTACGGTTTGGGCCTGACTTAGGTAGGCCAGCAGGTACAGAAAGGCAAAAATCAGAATTCGTTTCATTAGATTAGTTAGAAGAGGAAAATACCCGTCGCAGAAAGCCATCAATATAAGCCAGCGTTGGCGTGAACCAGGGTTCGAAAAACAGAAAGGTATGCGGAGCCTTTTCAAACGTATGTACCTCGGAGTAAATGCCGTGCTGGTTGAGGACGGCGATAAAGTCATCCCGTCCGGCGTGCATTCGGGCTACTGAGCTGTTCAAAAAGAGCGTCGGCGGGGTTTCAGCTCCCACGTGCGTTAAAGCCGACCCCTGTTTCCACAACTCCGGTTTTTCCGTTTTCGAATAACCAAACCAGTAGGTAGCCGCCGAGGTAGACTTCGAATCATCCCCTTCGCCCGACTCCGGATGAATGAAAGCCAGGATTCCATCCAGATCGACAATGGCCTGAACACTACTCGAATCCGAAGCACCCGAGGCATCAAAGGCGGCGTTACGGTTGGTAGTGCCGATCAACGCTGCCAGTTGCCCACCCGCCGAAAAACCGAGTACGGCAATTTTCCGTGAATCAATCGCGTAGCTTTTGGCGTTACGGCGAATCCATCGTATTGCTGTTTTCAAGTCATGCACGGCGGCAGGATACAACGCTTCGGTCGATAAACGGTAGTCGGCCGTTATGGATACGTATCCCCGAGCGGCCAGTTGTCCGGCCAGGGTGTAGTTATGCGAACGGTCGCCCGACCGCCAACCACCTCCGTGAATCATTAGAATGGCTGGTCGAAGTTTCCTGGAAGTGGGTTGAAATACCTCAAGTTGCAGTTCCCGCCCCGCAGGGGTACGTTTGTACGTCTGAGCGGCCGTTTTACGAACGTTTGCGGGCAAAACCGGACGAGCTAGTTGTAGTTCGGGATGGTATTTTAGCTCTCGGGTGAAAGAACCTGCGATACTAAAGCTGGTATCCCGACCACCCGTAGGACCCAGCTGAGCCCAACTCGTTCTAGCGAAGAGAATACTCAGCAAAAGCAAAAGATACCGGCTCATCGTTTATCGGTGGTTAAGGGATTCCAATGATCCTCACCCGCCAGAATCGTTGGAATCTGATAGGATTCGGCTTCTGTTTTCGAAAGCTGCCTGGCCCACGCAACGCGACGTTTCGGGTTAGCTCCCGGTCCTTTGGAAGCGTATTCAGCGTAATCGACTGTCTGCCGGGCCTGCGGTTTATCCCAATCGTGCCAGCCTTCTGTCCGAATGTGTTTCCCTAACTTGCAGGACAGATAAACCGTTTTTGCGTAATCCCGCCAGGGCCTTCCCAGGTAGACGGTACCCGCCGGATCGTCGCCCGTGAGTTCGCAATGCAGAAATACCAAGCCATAGGGTTTACCTTCCGGCGTAGAGGCTGCCGTTACGTAAGGTCCATTTGGTTTGCTGTGAATGGTACAGTGATCAAATACCGCCGTCGCCGAACCAAAAATGAAATCGATGGTACCTTCGATGTAACAGTTCTGGTAATACTGCCGTCCGTATTGACCCGGCATCCCCAGGTACAACGTGTCCTGAAAACCCAGAAAACGGCAGTTGATAAACACCGCCCGGTCGCCGGGAACGAATACCGCCACGGCCTGACCTACGGGGCCAGAGCTGTTGGCAAAACTGAGATTTTCGGCCCGAAAATCGTTGGCTTTGATCGTAAAACTACTCGAATCAAAAGTTCGGAAGGGCTTCCCCGAAGGGCTGATTTTTCCGTTGTAATCATCGAACGTTAAAATCGTGGTTTGGGCATTTTCGCCGATCAGGGTTACGTGATGCTGGGTGGAATCCAGCAAGAGTTTTTCCTTATATACACCTTTTTTGATTCGAATGGTTACGGGTTCTTTAT
>NZ_JBMDWJ010000034.1:0-6532 GCF_048595215.1 Siphonobacter sp. | reverse complement strand
AGAAATATCGTTAACCTTAAGAATATCTGCCAACGCTCTGAGGGACGTCCAGACTCATAAAAAAGAGGCTTCTATTAATTAGAAGCCTCTTTTTTTATTCCTTCCGATCAGCCGATTCCTTTCGATCGGTCATTACGGTATCGGCAATAGGGACGGGTTCTTCGTTTTTCACCTCCTGCTGCTCGCCGCCCTCATCGTGGGCCATTTCGTAGCTTTCCTTGAGGTTTTCGGCTTCGGCTACCGGGTCCTGTACCTGACGGTCCATGTCCTCATCGCGAAGGGGATAGCTTACACCCGGATCACCCTGACCGGGGTCGGTGCTATAGCCTTTTTCCGGGTCACGTTTTTCCAGAGCTTGGTAATGATGCTTGTGCTGATTATCTTCCTGCCACTCCAGATCATGCTGGGGCTCTTTGCGGGGATTTTCTTCCTGATTCGTATTCATGACCATATCAATAGTTCGTTTCCCTAAGAAAACGAAAAGACTATTCCAGCTTCCCATCCCTACACATTCGGAAGTGAGGCTACTTCTTGTATTTTTGCAAAAAATAGGTTCGCTGGAATAATTTGTAACGGACAACTCAATAACGATTAACTACTTAGTATGGGAAGAGCTTTTGAATTCCGAAAAGCCCGTAAGTTCAAACGATGGGGCCAAATGGCCAAAACCTTTACCCGAATCGGTAAAGACATTACGCTGGCGGTAAAAAGTGGTGGTTCTGATCCCAACTCCAACTCACGCCTGCGGGCCATGATTCAGAACGCGAAAGCGGCGAACATGCCCAAAGACAACGTAGATCGGGCCATTAAACGAGCGACGGCGAAAGATCAGGAAGACTACAAAGAGGTAGTATACGAAGGCTACGGCCCGCACGGTATCGCCGTTTTGATTGAATGCACGACCGACAACACCAACCGGACGGTAGCCAACATCCGTAGCTACTTCAACAAGCTGGGTGGTAGTCTGGGTACTTCTGGTATGCTGGATTTCATCTTTGACCGTAAATCCGTATTCAAGATTGCCAATAAGCCGGGTCTGGACATTGAAGAGCTGGAACTCGAACTGATTGACTTCGGTGCGGAAGAAGTATTTCTGGATCCAGAAACGGATCAGGTCATCATTTACGGCGAATTCACCGCTTTTGGTGGCTTACAACATTTCTTGGAAGAGAACGGCTACGAAATTCAGGGAGCCGATTTCGAGCGTATTCCAAACGATACGAAAGAACTCTCCGAAGAAGAAGCCGCTGACATGGATAAACTGATCGAACGTATCGAGGAAGATGACGACGTTCAGAACGTGTACCACAACATGCGTTAATCGGCACGGACCGATACAAACAAAAAGGGCGGTAACTCTCAGTTTACCGCCCTTTTTGTTTGTAGTATCATTCGCAGAAGGCTCTTGTCCTTCAAACACTCTCAAACCTTCTTGTCAAACTTTTCAAACCTTCTTACCTACTTCACCGCCTGCTGACTCTTATCGTCCGGTTCAAAATCCATCACGACGGAATTCATACAGTAGCGTTTGTGCGTAGGAGCCGGACCATCATCAAACAGGTGACCGAGGTGACCGCCGCAACGTCCACATAAGACTTCAATGCGGTTCATACCGTGTGAACGATCTTCCTTGTATTCGACGCTGTGCGGCCGCATCGTTTCGAAGAAGCTGGGCCATCCGCAACTGCTGGCAAATTTGGCATCTGACTTGAACAGGGCATTACCGCAAGCCGCACAGTAGTACGTACCGCGACCCGTAAAGTTCCAGTACTTACCCCGGAAGGCCCATTCGGTGGCCGCTTCCCGGGCTACGGCATATACTTCGGGTTCGAGTACTTTTTTCCATTCGGCATCGGATACATTCAGTTTTGTAGTATCAGTGCGTGAGTAATAGGGATTCTTCGTTTTTACGTCCATTTTCTTGGGCTTCTTATCCTGTGATTGAGATTGGCAACTGCCCATAACAACCATGGTACAGACCATAAACAAACTCAGCAGCGTTGCTTTCATAGCCGGTTTTAGAAAAATGTTATGCCTTTAGTACTTAAACCCTAAACGCTGGGGCAACGTTCGGGACTGTCTAATTTTTTTGATGCCCTGAAATATCCCTGCCCGTACTAAACCTAGCCCGAAGTTTTACGTTTATAGTTCCGTACCATGGGCCACCCTTTTTAGGGAAACGGTCCATTCACTATCGCATCTTCATGTCTTCACGTAAGCATAAAATTGAGCGTAAAAATCTGGGAACCTCACCCGGTACGCTTCAATATGTAGGTCTTCCCCTCGATAATCAAATTAAGATTACCCGCATTGATTTCACGCTGGAAGGGCATCAAAAGAAAGTTTTGCAGAACTATTCCGAAGCCAGCCCTTCGACAACGGGGATCACCTGGCTCAATATCGATGGCATTCATAAACCCGAAGTCATTGCAGAAATCGGTCGTCTGTATCAGCTTCACCCGCTCATGCAGGAGGATATTCTGAATACGCTACAAAAGCCCAAGTTTGAGTTTTTCGGGGAGAATACCCTGTTCATCGTACTGAAGTGGCTGGAGTACAATCCCCATACCCGTGAGGTAGAACCCGAACACGTAGCCCTGGTACTGGGCCCTCGCTGGGTACTTTCGTTTCAGGAAGAACGGAGCCGGGATATTTTTGAAGTGATCCGAAAACGCATTGAAGCCGGAGCCGGAAAAACGCGGCAAAATGGGGCGGACTATCTGCTGTACGCCCTGGCGGACGTAGTGGTGGATCAGTATTTCCGGGTGCTGGATTGCGTGGAAGAGAACCTGGATCGGCTCGAAGAAGCCCTGTTTAAAAATGCCGAGCAGAAGCACCTCGAAGAGATCTATACCGTCAAACGCGAACTGGGCGTGATGCGAAAAGTGGTTACGCCGCTTCGGGAAATTACCCTGAGTCTTTCGCGGGAAGCTCCCCTGAACGGGCAGTCGCTGATTTCAGCCAACACGGAAATTTATCTGCGGGATTTGTACGATCACATCAATCAGGTGAACGAAACCGTAGAACTCTACCGCGATCAGATGACCAGTTTGATGGACCTCTATAATTCGACCATCAGTAATCGGCTGAACAATGTAATGAAAGTACTGACCATCATCTCGGTCATCTTCATGCCATTGACCTTCGTAGCGGGTATCTATGGGATGAATTTTGAGTACATGCCGGAATTACACTGGCGATATGGGTATCCTTTCGCGATGGGTCTGATGGCGGTGATGGTCGTCATCATGCTACTCTGGTTCCGGCGAAAACACTGGCTGTAGCAACGTTTTTGTTGGTTCCTTCGTTGCTTTCTTTCTACATTACGCACCCGTAGTAACGCCGGACTTTCATTATCGTATCGTTTTTATTCGCAGTACATGACCATTTCTGCTCGCTATTTACTTACCGACAGCCGTCAGATTACCAGTCCCGCTGATTCCGTATTTTTCGCCATCCGGGGGCCGCACCACGATGGACATACCTTTATTCCCGAGTTGTACCGGAAGGGCGTTCGGGAATTCGTTATTGAAGAGGCTCAATTTCAGACGCAGGCTTTTCCGGAGGCTCAGTTTCATGTAGTACCCAATGCCATTCATGCTTTGCAGAAAGTAGCTGCCGGGCATCGTCGGGCTTTTTCTATTCCCGTTATTGGCATTACAGGTTCTAACGGCAAAACCATCGTAAAAGAATGGCTGGCTCAGCTGCTCAGCCCGGACTTTGTCATTTGCCGAAGTCCCAAGAGTTATAATTCTCAGTTGGGCGTGCCACTATCGGTGTGGTCGCTTGACGCTCATCATACGCTGGGCATTTTCGAAGCGGGTATTTCACAGCCCGGTGAAATGGCTCATCTGGAAGCGGTAATCCAACCTACCATTGGCATTTTTACCAACATTGGTACGGCTCACGACGAAGCGTTTCAGGATCGTCGACAGAAAATCCGGGAAAAGCTGGAGTTATTCCGTCACGTCAAAACTTTCGTGTACTGCCGCGACTTTACGGAAATCACGGCGGAATTACCCGACTTTCTGCCCGCGGATTGCCAGATTCTCGGCTGGTCGAAAACCGAAGCCTGGCATTCCTTCACTACCCAGAGTAACATCAGTCAGGCCTGGTGGGAAAACCTCAACCACTGTATTGTGCTCTTACGTCATTTTGGAATTCCGGACGAAGAAATTCAGCGACGCATTTACGCCCTGCGTCCCGTATCGATGCGGCTGGAGCTGAAAGAAGGCATCAATGATTGTTACCTCATTGATGACAGTTACAATAATGATTTGGCTGGTCTGAAAATGGCCCTGGATTTTCTGTCAAATCAGCACGAACGTCCGCACAAAGTAGTCATTCTCTCAGATCTACTGCAAAGTGGGGTAAACGAGAGCGAGTTGTATTCCCAGATTGCCCAGTTGCTGAAAGATAAAGGCGTAAACCAGTTGATTGGCATCGGCGAAGCCCTGCAACGCAACCAGATGGCCTTTGCCTTACCCGCGAAGTTTTTCGAAAGTACCGAAGCCTTTCTAGCGAAATACCGTACATCGGATTTCAGTGACAGTGTCGTGCTGGTCAAAGGGGCCCGTACCTTCCATTTTGAAGACATCATTCGAAAACTTTTGCTGCGTACCCACGGAACCATTCTGGAAGTAAACCTGGATGCTTTATCCCATAACCTGAATTATTTCCGGGAAAAAATTGGCCGTCAGACCAGAATCATGGTCATGGTCAAGGCCTTTGCCTACGGAAGTGGTATCGAGGAAGTAGCGAATCTCTTACAATTCCACCGCGTCGATTACCTTGCCGTAGCGTATCCGGACGAAGGCGTTCGTTTGCGTAAAGCCGGTATTCAGCTGCCCATTCTGGTTTTGAATACCTCGCCGGAGAATTTTCAGCAGGTACTCGATTACCAGCTGGAACCGGAAATTTACAGTCCTCGTCACTGGCAGGAATTTGTTGATTTTCTCGGCGACCGTCAGATTTCTACTTCGGTACACATCAAAGTGGACACGGGGATGCATCGGCTGGGTTTTGAAGAAAAACACCTGGACTGGCTAACCGATCAAATCAGTCAGCATCCGGAAATTCGCATTGCTTCCATTTTTAGTCACCTGGCGGCCGCCGACGAAGCCGAGCACGATGCCTTTACACATCAGCAAATTGCCCGGTATACGTTTATGGCCGACCGCATTACGGCCGTTCTCCCCTACCAGCCCATTCGACACCTGGCGAATTCGCCGGGACTGGCTCGTTTTCCGGAAGCTCGCTTCGACATGATTCGGCTTGGCAAAGGGTTGTACGGTACGGCGGTCTTACCGGAGGATCAGGAAAACCTAAAAACGGTTGGTACGCTTAAAACGGTGATTTCACAGATCAAGGAAGTCCCGCAAACCGAAACGATCGGCTACGGTCGTCGGGGCGTACTGTCTCGGGATTCCCGGATTGCCACCATTGCCATTGGCTACGCCGATGGCTTTGATCGTAAATTCAGTCGGGGTACCGGCAAGGTTTTGATCCATGGTCAGTTATGCCCCATCGTCGGCAATATCTGCATGGATATGAGTATGGTGGATGTTACGGACATTGACTGCTCGGAAGGGGACGAAGTGATCATCTTCGGGGACTACCCCTCCATCCGCGATCTGGCTTCCTGGAGCGGTACCATTCCCTACGAAATTCTAACGAACGTAGGGGAGCGGGTCAGCCGGGTTTTCTACCGGGAAGGTAACTAAAAGCGAAGGCCCCTGGCAATGTTGCCGGGGGCCTTCGCTTTTAGCTCGTTAAGGTTTTCGGTTCTTCACCGTATCAACGTTCTTCTTTTGGTCTTCCAGTTGCTGGTTTACCTGTTGTACATCGCTGTACAACTGCACACTGTCGGCCCGGAGTTGAATCAGCTCTTTTTCATTGTCTTCGAGTCGCTTTAGTAACTTGATTTTCTCGGAGTGATTATCTTTCAGATTACGCAGGTTCCGATCTGATTTACGTACGACCTCCCGCTGTTTGTCGCTGGCTTCTTTGAGCCCCTTATCCGCCTCAGCTACCTGCGACTGGTAATCAATGTCTTTATGGAAATCCCGAAGAATATCCTCTACCTCGCGTCCGTAATTGTTGGTACTCGAAGCATATTCATAATTGCCGAGATCAACGGACATAAAGATAGAGGTACTACCCCGCCGGGTATCCAGCTGACTGACAATCAGTACGTTTTTATCGTAAAACGGAACCTTGGCATATTCTACTTTGTACACCCCTCCCCGATCACTCAGTACTCGTCCGTATTGACTGAGTTTCTTCTTCCAGGCTTCTTCAATAATTTTCTCCGCAACCGACGATGTCGTCACATAACCCGTCCGCTTTACTTTGGCAATTTCCTGTTCAACGGGTTTCACCGAAACCTGAGCGGAGACTACTGATCCCATCAGTAACAAGCCCAATACAGGTAACATTTTCATGGTCTTACGTATCATTTTTTATAAAACTAAGATGGAATAGAACAAAGGACGGAGCCTGCGTTAGCTGGATTATCGTCCCATCGAATGTA
>NZ_JBMDWJ010000033.1:0-9387 GCF_048595215.1 Siphonobacter sp. | reverse complement strand
TGATGAAATACATTGCTCCGAATAAACTGCTGGCGGCGTTTGCCCTGGGTAATATTCTGATGTGTGTAATCGTGGCTCAAAGCTTTGGCTGGCCGTCGTTTATCGCTCTGCTGATGCTGAACTTCTTCTTTAGTATCATGTTCCCTACGATCTTCAGCCTTGGATTGAAGGATCTGGGTCGCCATACGCAACAGGGTTCTTCGTTCATTTCAATGGGTGTCGTGGGTGGTGCTTTCTTTCCCTACATCATGGGAACGATTGCTAACACGGACGTCGCTTCGGCGTATTACCTGCCCATCATTTGTTACGCGGTGATCTTTATTTTCGGTGCGAAATTCGCTAAACCAACGGCTTAATTTTGCCTTACTTCACTTTGAAAGAGGCTCTCTGATTGGAATCGGAGGGCCTCTTTTCATTTCGTACAAGGCAGTTGGAAACTGCCCTATGGTGGGTACAGGTTTGGAAACCTGCACCAGTACACCCAATCTATGAAAACTCGTTAACCCCGGAGGGGTTCAATCTGAATAGCCCCGTATGCAATGCGGGGAACGACCAGCCTATTAACGTTGTCGATTTCTTAAATGAAATTCAAACCTGCACCAGTGTACCTACTCCTCCCCGACCAATCCCATTCCTTTCAACCTTTTTATTAACGGTTCTTCCCAGATATTTCCAACATTGACCTTCTATTTTCGCTCCGTCAATCCTTACAGAAAAGCTATGAAAATGTTGGTGGTGGAAGATGAACAGGGCCTGGCTGAAAGTATTTCGGCCTACTTATCGCGGGAAGGTTACCGCTGTGAAATGGCTGCTACCTACGCCGAAGCCGACGAAAAAATGTACCTGTACGAATACGACTGCGTGATTGTGGACCTGACGTTACCGGGCGGCGATGGACTGCAACTCATCGAAACGCTCAAAAAGCGAACGGCCTCGACGGGCATTATCATCATTTCGGCCCGCAATGCCCTGGAAGATCGTATCAAGGGGCTGGAAGTGGGCTCAGACGATTATCTGACCAAACCCTTTCACCTTTCCGAACTCAATGCCCGCGTAAAATCCCTGATTCGGCGGCGGAATTTTGGCGGTCATAATGAAATTCAGTACCGTGAAATTCTCGTACAGGTTCAAGCTCGTAAAGTGTTCGTGAATCAACAGGAAACGGTGCTTTCCCGCAAAGAATACGATCTGTTACTCTACTTTCTGGCGAATATCGACGTAGCTCTCACGAAAGCTTCCATTGCCGAGCACCTCTGGGGCGACCACATCGACTCCGCGGATTCGCTGGACATGGTGTACTCGCACATCAAAAACCTGCGTCGCAAGCTCGTCGAAAAAGGAAGTGGCGATTATATTCGATCCATTTACGGCATTGGCTATAAATTCGGAACGGCATGAGATTGCTCGAAAAAACCAACCGGATCTATCTGCTCTTTTCGGTGATCCTGTATCTGGCTACGGCTCTGGCATTCTACGGAATCATCAAGTGGCTCATTTACGATGAAGTAGAAAACCGACTGCTGGTGGAGAAACGGGATTTTCAACTCTACATCCAGCATTACGGCTGGACGGCGAACTCCTACTTCGTCGAAAACAAAATTGAAGTAGAGTTAGGCCGTGTACCCTCGGGTTTTAAGGAATCGTTCAAGGATACACTGATTGAAGATCGATATACGCAAAAGATGGTTCCCTTTCGGCAACTGACGTTCTACGAGTCCATTAAAGGCGTTGAGCATCGGGTGGCCATTCGCAAATCCATGATTCAGTCGTACCGGCTTATGGAGGCGATTACGTTCACGATGGCCACGGTACTCGCTTTGTTACTGGCGGGTACGTACTGGTTTCAGGATCGGCTCTCGGGACGTATCTGGCAGCCTTTTTACGAGACGCTATCCCGCATTAAGCAGTTCGACTTGGTCCGTGGTCAACATCTGCAGCTTGAGCAGCCCGACATTATCGAATTCAAGGAGCTGAACGAAGTGTTACAGAAAATGTCCGACCAGATTCTGCACGATTATCTGCATTTGAAGGAATTCACCGAAAACGCCTCCCACGAATTACAAACCCCGTTGGCCCTGATTACGGCTAAAGTAGAAGAATTGATTCAGTCCGAGCATCTAACGGAAAAGCAGACCCGCTGGATTCAAACCATTTACGAAGCATCGCTTCGGATGTCACGACTGTATCAGGGCTTGCTATTACTAGCCAAGATTGAAAATCGGCAATTTGCCAACGAACAACCCATTAACCTTAGCGATCAGTTGTTGGAACGCTTATGGGACATGGAAGAACTGCTTCAGTACAAAGGCATCCGATTACATACAGCCGTGGAAGCTCCGTTTTGGACTAACCTGCCCCCCGTACTGGCCGAAAACTTGATTACCAATCTGGTCAGTAATGCCTTGCGTCATAACGTACCCCAGGGTGAAATCCGCCTACGCTCTACCGATTCTGCCCTGTGCCTTAGCAATACGGGGCATCCCTTACAGAATGATCCGAACGATTTATTCTCCCGCTTTAAAAAGGAAGGGACTTCTTCCGAATCAGTAGGTTTGGGTTTATCAATTGTGAAAGAAATCTGTGATAACTATGGTCTTCACATCCGCTACGCCGAACACGGAGGTATTCACGAATTTTGTATTACAAACAGGACGGTAGAGGAATAAAAGAGGTCCCGGTGATGAATTACCGGGACCTCTTTTATTCCGTCAAATACCAACTATTGTTGTACTACTTTCACCACAATAAAGTCTTCACCAGCTCTGCCCGCATCTTGGGCCACGAAGCTAGCCACATCCAGTCGGATAATGTCAACCCCCGCCCGGGTAAGGTACGCCTTGATGCTATTGGCTTGCTTGAATACGTTTTTTTTGTTCACCGACTGCCGTGTTACTCCGGTAAATTTGAGTTGCAGGTTGGGGTTCTTCTTGAGCACGGCAGCTAGCCCATCAAGTGCCGGAATGGATTGAGGCGTAGGCTCGTTCGTTAATGGATCAAAGGTGATCCCTTCAAAAACGAACGTTTTGCCCGCTTTGCTCAGCGGATTATTCAGATGTTGCGTTAGCTTATCGGCCAATGATTCACCAGCGGGCGTCGTTGCCGTAGCAGGTGTTGTTGCTACTTGCGTGGAATCCGGATAGCGAGCCGTTGAATCCGTGGGTAAGGCCACTTCTTCGTTAACCGTTGTATCCTGCAGAGCCGCCGACTGCACCGTACTTCCGTACTGTTGCCAAGCGTAATAGCCACCGCCGAGTACCACCAGCAAAGCCACCCCTCCTAGAATCGCCTTCCAGGGAAAGGTAGAATTTTCCGTCAGATCGGCGTAAGGATTCTCCGTTTGAGGGCGGGTTCGGGTTCGCGATACAACCTCGGCTTCAGCTTCCTCCGTGGGCGTTACGTAACCAATCCGTTCCATATCTTCAATGGAAAGCGTTGTTACGACTTTGTCCAGTAGTTCGGGATCGGCCTCTTTGGTAAGATAATCTTTTTGGTTACGCAAGACCATAGCTAGCCCAACCGGGTCCAGATTTTGGTCTTTCACCTGCTTACCCAAAATATCCAACGTCAGATACGACATAGCCCCCAGCACGCTGGTGGCCGAAGAACTCCGAATGCGAGCATGGCTGGCAATCATCGCAATAAGAACACTCCGTTTGTCGGGCAAAAGGTGACTAAACAGATTACTTCCTTTCTGGATAATCTGGCTAGCCTGATCCCGATCCCGGAATTGAGCAGACAGGGGTCCTAAGTGATTGCCATAGAGGTTTTCCCGCTCAATGGCTTTGTACATGGCCTTTGCCCCACTCTCGGTCGATGACCTTTTCAAAAAAGCAGCTACTACGGACAAAGCCGTTACCTCCGCTGCCTGCCGGGTTTTTCCGGCATCTTCATTAATATGGGAAGCCATAGCCTCCACCAGATCGGCGGAGAGATAGTCTTTCAGGTACGAAAAAATATTCATCGGTAGTAATTAGGAGGTTCGGTTTCTCATTCCCAGCCATCGTCCGATTTCGGCTTGGGTTTTGCTACAGTTTTTTTCTGAGCAACGGCAGTTTTTCCTCCTCCCACTGAAGTAATGGGTTGATCTTTTTCAGCCCGTGTGAAAACTCTACTTACGATTTTCCAGTCGTTTCCGATTTTCATCAGCGACAAAAAGTCAACAAATTTAAAAGACTCCAGTTGCATTTCCAGTACGGCCGAACCCGCCGTACCTAAATAACTGTAGGATACAATCCGACCCGTCCAGTTGGCTCCACCCTTGGGCGTACGACCAATAAACTCCTTCACGGGCGTGCTCGTTACGCGGCCATTGGCCAGACTACGCAGGTTTGCCGTGGGGTAAAATGCCCGGTTCAGGCTAGCCGTGTCGCCGGTAGCTCCGCCGTCAATATAGTTTTGGAGCGTTTCCTTGATCGCAGCATCTTCGCTTTGAGCCTGAGCCGTAAAGCTTGCCACAACAAGCGTGAGAATGGGTAAGAGCGTCTTCATGAGTGGTTGTATCTATTTGCCTGGAATAATGGCAAAACAATATTTTTTTTAGCGTAGTAAAAAGCTTTCGTTAAACAGTTTTTGGTTCCTGCTCTACTTTCAGCAGTTGCTCAGCAATCCGCTGAACACTCGCTTCCAGCGAATGAAATTGAAAATTCAGGCTTTGTTCCAGTTTGGTACTGGGGTAGAAAAAGTGTAATTGTGAAGTACGAGCCGTCTCTTTGGTTACTAACGGTTGCTTCTGAGTGAACACGGCTTTGAAAGCTTCCCACCGCCACGCCACCTCGGCCAGTAAGGGTGTAACGCCGTAGCGGGGGGCATTCTTGCCCATGTACTGAGCAATTAATTCAAAAAAATGTTTGTAGGACGTTTTGCCGCCGCTCACAATGAATCGTTCATCCTGGATGTCACTTTGCAGTAGTTGGTAGATCGCTTCGGCTACATCCAGTACATCGACGTAATTCAGCGTACCATTGGTATAGAACGGCTTTTCGTCATACACGTACTTAAACAGAGCGGTACTGCTCCGGTGCCAATCGCCCTCGCCAATCACCACGCTGGGATTGACAATGATGGCGGGCAGGCCCTCGGAAATCCCCCGCCATACTTCCAGTTCCGCCTGGTATTTCGAGATGGCGTAGTGGGAGTTCAGCGGCGAATCTTCCCATTTCTGGTTTTCGTTTACGACCGTGGGCCGATCCGGATTCGTACTCTGCTGGGCGGGTCGGCCCAGAGCGGCCACCGAACTGATGTAGGCCAGTTTCTCAATTCCGGCGTGCAGACAGGCGTTGACGACGTTAGCCGTACCTTCCACGTTAACCTGATATAATTTTGCTTTTTCTTTCGGCGAAAAGGATACCATTGCCGCCGCGTGTACGACCTGCGTACAACCCTGCAGGGCGATCTCAAGCGAAGATACGTCCAGTACGTCGCCTTCCACCCACTCGATTTCTGATTCCACGTTCTGTACCAACGACAGGTCACTACCAGCCCGGCGAATGGCCCGTACGGAAATCCCTTCCGCAAGAAATTTTTTAGCTATAAAACTACCAATCAGGCCATTAGCCCCGGTGAGAAGAATCATTCGATTAAGCAGAAACGATACTACTGTCAAGAAGAGCCGGAGCCCGGTCAGCGGGAATCGGTTCGGTATTTGACCATCCTTCCCTACTGATGAGTCAAAAGTACGCATTTTTGGGAATTGCTGAACTTCATGGCTCGTATCTATTCGCTGAACGTAGTCCTTTAAAAATGTTTACTTTTGCGGCTCTAATGACCCTTTTTTCATGTCTGAGAAGAAATTTAATCGAACCACCGTCACCGCGGCTCTCATCTACGCCAATGGTCCCATTCACATCGGGCACCTGGCGGGATGCTACGTGCCGGCTGACGTATATGTACGCTACCTGCGAGCCAAAGGCCAAGAGGTAGCCTTTATTTCGGGTACCGACGAACACGGCGTCCCTATCACGATTCGGGCCCAGAAAGAAGGCATCACGCCTCAGGAAGTTGTCGACAAATATTACACCCAGATCAGTAAGTCTTTCGCGGATTTCGGGATCAACTTTGATATTTATTCCCGTACTTCCAAGCCGGTACACCACGAAATGTCGCAGGATATTTTCCTGCAACTGTACAACCAGGGCAAATTCGTGGAGGAAGTCACCGAGCAGTACTACGACGAAAAAGCGGGTCAGTTTCTGGCGGATCGGTACATCGTGGGAACCTGCCCCGTATGCGGCAACGAAAATGCCTACGGTGACCAGTGCGAACGTTGTGGCAGTACGCTGAGTCCCCGGGAACTGATCAATCCTCGCTCGATGCTGTCGGGTGAAACGCCGATTCTGAAAGCGACCAAGAACTGGAACCTTCCCCTCGACGTCATGCAGCCCGAGCTAGAAGCTTACGTGGCCAGTCACCCCGAATGGAAAACCAACGTGGCCGGGCAGGTACGCTCCTGGCTGAACGAAGGACTGAAGCCTAGGGCGATGACACGGGATTTGGACTGGGGCATCAAGGTACCCCTGCCCGATGCGGAAGGTAAAGTGATGTACGTCTGGTTTGATGCTCCCATTGGTTACATCACCTTCACGAAAGAACTGAAGGGCGATGATTGGGAAAAATGGTGGAAAGCCGACGATACGCGACTGGTTCACTTCATCGGAAAGGACAACATTGTCTTCCATTGCCTGATTTTTCCAGCGATGCTGATGGCCGATGGACGCTTTATTCCCGGTGCGGACAATGTACCCGCCAATGAGTTCATGAACCTGGAAGGCGATAAAATCTCGACTTCCCGGAACTGGGCCGTCTGGCTGCACGAATACCTGGAAGATATGCCCGGCAAGCAGGACGTACTTCGCTATGTACTGATTGCCAATGCTCCCGAAACGAAAGATTCAGAGTTTACCTGGAAAGATTACCAGACACGGAACAACTCCGAGCTGGTGGGTATTCTGGGGAACTTCGTGAACCGAGCCTTGGTACTGACGGAAAAGAACTTCGGACCGGCCGTGCCCGCTCGGGGCGAGCTGACCGAAGTGGATCAGAAAATGCTGGACGATCTGGCTCAGTACCCCGCCCGCATCGCTGATTCGCTGGAAAACTTCCGCCTCCGCGAAGGGTTGAGTCTGTTTATGGAAGTAGCCCGACTGGGCAATCAGTATTTAGCAGCAACTGAGCCCTGGAAAGTACTGAAAGAAAATCCTGAACGGGCTGCTACAATTTTAAACCTGAGCCTGCAATTGACCGCTACCCTTGCGATTCTGGCGGAACCCTTCCTGCCCTTCACGGCGGAAAAACTGCGGACTACGCTACATTTCACCGAGGCGGATTGGTCCAAAGCGGGTCATCTAAATCTGCTGGCTGAGGGTCACGTGATTGAAAACACGGGACTTCTATTTGAAAAAATCGAAGATGCTGTGATTGAAGCTCAGGTTCAGAAATTATTGAATACGAAGAAAATGAACGAACTGGCCTCCAAAACGCCCGCTCCCGCGAAAGAATCCGTTACCTACGACGACTTCGCTAAACTCGATATTCGCGTGGCTACGATTACGGCCGCCGAAGCCGTTCCCAAATCCAAAAAGTTACTGAAGCTAACGCTCGATACGGGACTGGATACGCGAACGGTTGTAAGTGGTATTGCCGAACACTTTTCACCCGAAGCCATCATTGGCCAGCAGGTGTCACTGCTGGCAAACCTGGCTCCGCGGAAGATGATGGGCATCGAATCTCAGGGCATGATTCTGATGGCGGAAGACCGGGATGGTAAATTACAATTTATCCGTCCGGGCGAGCCCGTATGGAACGGTGGTACCATCTCTTAACGTACTGAAGGTATGAAGCCGATTAAAATAGGAATCATTAATGTTTCGGACCGAGCCAGTGCGGGTATTTACGAAGACATTCCAGGGAAAGCCATTCTCTCGACGCTAACGGAGTATCTGGTCAACGAATGGGAACCCGTATATCGGGTCATTCCCGATGAACAGGAGCTCATTTCCCAGACGCTCATCGAACTGGCGGATCAGGAAGGTTGCTGTCTGGTGGTTACTTCGGGGGGGACGGGTCCCGCTCCCCGCGACGTAACGCCAGAAGCTACCGAAGCCGTTTGTCAGAAAATGATGCCCGGTTTTGGGGAACTAATGCGGAAAGTGAGTCTGGAATACGTGCCGACGGCTATCCTTTCCCGGCAAACGGCGGGTATCCGCGGTGCTTGTTTGATCATTAATTTGCCCGGCAAGCCCTCGGCCATTCGGCAATGTCTGGATGCGGTATTTCCCGCCATTCCGTATTGCATTGATCTGATTGGTGGCCCGTTTCTGCAAACGAATGAAACGGTCATTAAGGCCTTTCGTCCGAAGTCAGCTTAACGAAAAAAGGCCTCAGATTCGTGAATCTGAGGCCTTTTTTCATCTATTAGCTAAGCACTACAACCGGCTTGTGCGTTCTTCTTGCGTGTAGGAATCGCGTTGCGGAGTTTCGTTATTTTGGTTTTCACCTTCGTACTCACCCGTTCCAATTCCACCGTTACCGGCACCACGACCACTTTGATTGCCACTGCCCCGGTTGGGTTCAGCTCCCTGCTGTGACTGGTTTTGACCTGCCTGCTGGGCTTGCTGATTGCCCTGATTTTGGTTACGATTCGTTTGATTCTCGTCAGAACCTTGTTGCTGACCAGATTGATTTTGTTGATTTTCCATAGTCTTTTCAGGTTAAAAAGGCTCGAACAATGCTAAATTGCTCTATACCTTCTACTATGACCTTATATCAAAAATACTATTCCATCTACGTTTTGTGTAAAACACAATAAGGCGTAAATGTTTTGAAGTATCAGAGATGTAATGTCCTACGGGCTATTTACGCTGGTGCGTGTTGACCTTCCGCGATTTCTTCAATCATTTTTGCGTTGAAGGCAGGAATGTCATCGGGTTTACGGCTGGTTACCAAACCATTGTCCGTAACTACTTCTTCGTCTACCCATTCGGCACCGGCATTGATCAGGTCCGTTTTCAAGGAGGGATAGGAAGTCAGCTTCCGGCCTTCAACGACGTCTGCTTCAATCAGCATAATCGGAGCGTGACAAATAGCTGCTACGGGTTTACCACTTTCAAAAAAGTGTTCGACAAATGCTACGGCATCCGTTTCCATCCGCAGTGAGTCAGGATTCATAACACCACCAGGTAGTAACAGGGCATCGTAATCTTCGGGATTGGCTTGTGACAGCGGTACATCTACATTAAACGTATCGCCCCAATCGGTATGATTCCATCCTTTTACTTCTTTGTCTTTCGGAGAAATTATTTTCGTGTCAGCCCCGGCATCAATTAGTGCTTGTTGGGGTTCCGTTAATTCTACTTGCTCGAAGCCATCCGTTACTAGGATCGCTACTTTCTT
>NZ_JBMDWJ010000032.1:0-5849 GCF_048595215.1 Siphonobacter sp. | reverse complement strand
GAGGGATAAATGATTAAAAAGAATTGAAAATATTTTAAAAATTACTTGGTAAAAGGGAAGAAGGGTGCATTGAAATGGCTATAAAAAAAGCTCCCGAACCTATTTTCAAGGCCGGGAGCAAAAGGCAGATGACTACCGAGTCTGGCGGGATGGTTCGGTAGGGTATAGGCCCCTTCATTCTGCCCATGAAGGGAAAATCTTCTAATTTTTTGATGCTTACGCTAAATCTGACCGCAAGATAAATGTTTTTATAATACAATGTGTACAGGCCCTACAATAAAAATAGAGGAGGGTAATTTTTGATTTTAGTCTATAATACTCAATATATAGACTAATCGCAACATGCATCGAAAAAAAGGTACCGACGTCTAAACGGGCTTACGGTCTAGCCAGTGCTGAAGTGCCGAAAGCAGGGCCGCTTTGACTACGGGCTTGATGAGGTAATCGTCCATACCCGCGGCTAGGCAACGTTCCCGCTCGCCGAGTACGGCACTGGCCGTAAGTGCTAGGATGGGCGTGCGATGGTGCGTTTCGAGTTTACGGATTTCCAGCGTCGCTTCGTAGCCATTAAGTTCGGGCATTTGCACATCCATAAAAATCAGATCGGGCTGGTGGTGTATGAATTGCTCGATGGCCTGTCGGCCCGTTGTCGCTTCCAGTAAGGTGGCCTGAGGAAAGCTGCGTTTAAGAATAGTTTTAGCCAAGAGCATGTTGACGGCATTGTCCTCGGCGATTAATATTTTCAGGGGCTGTTCACTCAAGACGGTTGTCGCGGCCAAAGGCTGGTCAGGTGGGCACGCGGGTTGTTGCAAACGAGCGAGTGCCTGATAAAGTTGTTGCATTTTAATAGGCTTCAACAGCCGGGCATCAATATCGAGGGGACGCATGGCTTCGTTGAGCAGCGGATCATCCGAAGAACTACACAGCATAATGATAGGCTGCTCCTTTCCCGAAAGGTGTAATTGCTGGCGAATGCGGCGAATCGTTTGCAAGCCATCCAGGGCGGGCATATGGTAGTCCATGAGCACGACATCAAAGCAGGTGTCTCCCTGCAACAGCTCTAAGGCTTCTTCACCTGAACTCGCGTGCTGACAGCGAATCTCTTGTAAGGCTAACATATCGGTAACAATACGGCGGTTGGTCGCGTTGTCATCCACAATTAAGACCTGTTGAAGATGGTGCAAATCAGCCGTAAGCACGGGGGCATCTTCAAGGACCGGTAAGTCGATTTCAAAGTAAAATAAGCTACCCTGGCCCGGCGTACTCTCGAGTTTTAACGCACTGTTCATCAACGCCAGCAACTTGGTAGAGATACTCAATCCTAGCCCCGTGCCGCCGAAACGTCGGGTTGTTGAGGCATCTTCCTGGGCAAAGGCTTCGAAGATCCGCTCATGCTGGTCGGGATGAATACCAATGCCCGTATCGCGTACCGAAAAGCGGAAACGCGTTAAACCCGAGGTTTGCACACCAAGGCTTTGCACCTTAAGTTCAATCTCGCCTGCCTCGGTAAACTTCATGGCATTACTGAGCAGGTTGACCAAGACCTGACGTAAGCGAACGCCGTCGGCTTGAATAAACCGAGTGACGTCGGAACTGAGATCGAGTAAGACTTCGATATTTTTCTGGTGAGCCTGAAACAGGATGAGGTCCGTAACCTGACTGGCTAATTCGGGCAAATCAACCGTCTCGGGAGATAATTCTAAATGACCGGCTTCGATTTTAGAAAAATCTAGAATGTCATTGATAATGTCCAGTAAAGTTTGAGCCGATTGTACAACCAACTTTACATACTCATGCTGAGTTTGGTCCAGCGGTGTTTTCAGCAGGAGCTCACTAAAGCCAACCACGCCATTTAAAGGCGTTCGGATTTCGTGACTCATGTTAGCCAGAAATTCGGATTTGGCCCGGCTGGCCGCTAGGGCTTGCTGTTGAGCTTGGACAATCTTCGTTTCTACCTTTTTCTTTTCATCCACATCTTGTACGCTCCCGTAGAACCGTTGGCAGCGACCCTCCACGATTTCTACGTGTCCAAGCGTCCGAATCCACTTGGGCTGACCCTGAGCCGTTTTAATCTGAATTTCTTCGTCCCAGGGCTGACCCTTTTGCAGGGCCCGCATCGCCCGTCGCTTGAGTCGGCCTTTGTTCCGGCCGAGCAAAGCCAGGGCTTGGGATAGACTCACCGGAGCATTGATCGGCAGCTCGTAAATTTGCCGGGTGACTTTCGACATAAAGAGCTCTTGACGATCCATATGGTATTCCCACCCACCCACCTGAGCCATTTGGCTGGTTTGTTCGAGCAGTTGCCGGGTATGATGCAGTTCGGCTTCGGCAGCTTTCCGATCCGTAATGTCGTGGCTGGTTAAGATAATTTCTCCGCCGAGTTCATTCACGCCGGCCGTAGTGATGGCCCAGCACCAAGAGCCATTTTTGTGACGGATCCGATGTTCCACCCCTGGCTGTACGGTATTCGTGGTCAGCGTCAGCGTCAACGCTTCCATGCAGACGGCCAGGTCATCGGGATGCACAAAGCTGGCTACGGACTGACCTAGCGTTTCCTGAAGTGAATACCCGTAGACATTCGTCCAACTGGCCGAAGCGTAGGTTAAAAGGCCCTCGGGTGTAATCGTGGTGAGCACATCGCTCATGTTGGCAATGAGCAGCGAGAAGTCCCTTTCTACCTTGTGATTCTTGGTTAAGTCACGGCCAATGAGCAAAAATTCATGGGCACTACTCGTTGGACCCATCAAGAGCCATTCGATGCTGCGGATGTCACCGTTGCTGCCCATCTGCCGAAGACTCATGGCCTGGGGAGCAGCCGTAGGCCATTGGTTATAGGTGAGTAGGGATTGTGCTTTGTCTTGATCTTTCTTGATGACATCTTCGAGCAAAGAGCGTCCTAAATCAGCTTGTGAATCCAGCCCAAAATCCTGACAGAAACTTTGGTTCAAAAAGCGATAATGCCCCTGTTCATCGGTTTTAACCAAGTACAGTAAGCCAGTAGCGGCGATGTAATTGTAGAGGGCCGCTTCGTGTTGAGAAGCCAGCTCAGCCTGTTTCTCCTTGGTGATATCCGAAAAAGTAATCAAAAGCCGGAACGGAAGCTGTTCCGCATTGCGAATGGCCAGACCCTTCATTCGGATCCATACCAGGGAACCCGTACGGTGAAAATACCGGATAACGGCTTGGCAGGGAGCTTGGCTATCGGCTAGATGGGCATCGGCAAAGTGGCGAGCCAAGTACTCGTCCTGCGGGTGAATAAAGGCTTCGGGTAATAGATCAGGTACGGAATCGTAGCCCAGTAGGCTCCAGAAGTGTGGACTCATCCACTGGTGTTCGGGCCGAGACAAGTCCCAGGACCATAAGCCGGACTCCAGGACAAAGTCAAAGATACGCTGATCACTTTTGATCAGCGTAAATAGCTCTTCTTTTAAGTAATTCATGAAATGGCGGACTCTGACTTAAGTCGGAGTTATAGGTGCGGTTATGAAAGGATAATTCCTTTAAAGGTTAAAAATACAGAATCTGCTTGGAATCAGGGGCTAACTCGGTAGAAAATCCTTTGTTATTGCTGGAAAAATTTCGGTAAGTAGGGGTTTCCTATACCGCTACTAGAAGCGAGGTAAGAGCAGGGATGCCCCGCTTACCCTAGGGTCGGTACGGCAATGGTTACGGACGTACCCCGTTGCGGCTGACTATCAATGTGCAGATCTCCTTTGAGCAACTCAACGCGTCGATGCAGGTTTTTCAGGCCCAGTCCGCTGCCTGCTACGGACGGTGTGGGTTGTGCGGAAAAACCGCATCCATTATCGGTAATGTGGATGCGTAACGAATGAGAGTCGTATGAAAAATGCAGGGAAATCTGGCTGGCCTGAGCGTGCTTGAGGGCATTATTTAAGATTTCTTGAATCATACGGAAAAGCAATAAGTCCTGCCGCTCGGGTAAGGCATAGGGAGATCCCTCCAGGCTTACTTCCAACTCCAGCTGGCTTACTTTGCGGATTCGATTCGCCTCAAAGACGGCACTCTCGTACAATCCGAAGGTTTCAATGACCCCCGGATTTAGCGTTTTGGTTACGTCTCGTACCGCTTGGACGGCTTCCTGCAGCAGGGCATTTACCTCGTTGACTTCCTGTTTGAGGGCTGCATCGGTTGCTTTATTACGTAAACTAAATAGGCCCAATCGCACGACCGATAGAAGCTGCCCCACGTGATCGTGCAAATCCTGGCTGATGTGCTCAAGGATAGCCGTCTGAATTTCGAGTTGGGATTCCAGCAGCTCCTGGGCAAAAGCGGCTTTCAGGGCTTGCTGCTCGCGTTGGTGGCGGCGGTAGCGTTGCTGGTAACGAACGGTATTGACAATGACAAAGCCCGCCAGCGTCGCCAGCAGTAAGCAGACGACGAGGCAGGCAATGAGAAAGTGATCCGAAAACGTCATACGCGCTTGGGAAGGGGTAATCGTTCTTGTTTTCCCACAAACGTAAGGGCAAAACAAGCGTACAGGGCAATGTTAGCCAGAAAACCTACCCGATCAAACCAGTAGTGCATCCGCAGGTCTTCGCCTAAAGTATTATGCAGGGCCTGCAGGGGCAGACACGTTGCATTAAAAAGTAAAAAACCACAGCTAATCCAAAACAGGCGGTACTGAAAAACCGGATGGGGCTGTTGCAGCAATCGCTGAAAATACCACAGGGCCCAAACGCTGGTTAGCAGTAGGGAAAGTAGCAGACTATTCGTACCAGCCATGGAGTGAAAGGGTTGCCACCAAAGGATATTACCCACGTAAAAAATTCCGTAGAAAATCAGACTTCGTTTCAACCAGGGGCTGCGTAATTCCTCAGCGTAGCCCAGGGTGGCCAAAGCATAGGCTAGGGGCCAATAGGTATTGTAAACCATCAGGTTGTGGTGATACACTACCCGGGCGTAAAAAGCGACGCATTCGCTTAGCAACGTAATGAGCAATAAGCCCCAAAAATAGCGTAGGCTTGTGGGGAGCCTACTGAAGCGGTAGCTAGCCAATCCCAGAGCTAAGGCCATTAAAAAAAGGATCGCGATAACGTACGGATCAAAATCACTCATTATAAATAGAAAGCTTATTTACAAACACTAGGTGGCGGGCAGTTTTTAATCACGTTAAAGTATGCATCTTCGACAGCAGCGTCTTTTTCGGGGACTATGGGCACGGAGTAAATAATGGTTAGGTAAGCTCCACCCGTAGGGCGAGACAGTAAGCCCGGCGAAAGGTAGATGTACTCAGGATAAGATCCCCTTGGAAAGAGTTCGCTAAGCCAGTTTTCCAACCGGTCAATGGGTGTGGGTAGGCTGTAATAAAAGTAATTCTTGAAAAAAGAGGGCGGCAGTAGCAAACTATCTAGACCCGTACTCAGGAGTTGGTAGCGGAAATTTTCTTTATAGAGTTGAGCCTGGGCGGGAGCAATACCCTTAAAATACCCTGCGTTTAAGGTATCGGCCTGGCCCGTCGTACCTAGGAGCAAGCTCAGAGGTTGGTCTAGGTCGGTCAGGACGGGGTAGACAATTAGATTCTTCTGTCCCTGGTAAAACTGACGCAGCTCGGCTAGATTAATCTTAAATCGCTTATGAAAAACGCTGGTATCGGCACTAGTTTCGTTCAGGTGCTCATAGGCCTTCACGCCGCCGAGTTCCTGGTTTAAAATGGCACTCAGTAGGCTGATTTCTTCCCGGGCCTGCGTGGCTGAGATGGGTGAGCCGGATACTTCGATTGGGGTGACGGGGGGAGAATCCGGGGGGCTGGCGGGTTTGGACTGGCAGGCACACAGCAAGCCACTGAGCAGCAGGCCGAGTAAAAAAGATCTCATGGGGTACTACGATTA
>NZ_JBMDWJ010000031.1:0-42894 GCF_048595215.1 Siphonobacter sp. | reverse complement strand
TGGAAGAATGGTAGCCTTTGTAACAGCCTACGGTTCCAATCGTGAATCCAAAAACGAACGATTTAGTAATCGAAGCAAAAACATCCGTAAACGTAATGGTATTAAACACCTGCGTAAAGTAGGTCTGAAAACTGGTGGCTTCGTGCTGGTGAATGTTGATGAAACCGCCGAGCAATGCCAGAATCGTTGTATAGACGGTGAGAATCGGAATCATGGTTGTGGTGGCAATGACCCGGCTAACGACCAGAAACTTGAACGGATTCGTAGCAGAAACTTCCATCGCGTCAATTTGTTCAGTCACATTCATGGAACCCAGCTCAGCCCCAATATTTGACCCGACTTTTCCAGCCGCAATCAATGACGTAACCAGCGGGGCCAGAGCCCGCACAATGGCAATGGCAATCAGCGAAGGGAGCCAGGAGACGGCCCCGAATTCAGAAAGTGACGGACGCGACTGGTTCACAAAAACGATACCCGTAATAAAACCAGTCAAAGAAATGAGGGGAAGTGACTTCACGCCTACCTCGAAACATTGCTTAACGATTTCCTTGAATTCGTAAGGAGGCAGAAACGCTTCCTTAAAAATTCGAATAACAAACAGAAAGACGTCATGCAAATCCAAGAAAAAGCGATTGATCCTGCTTAGGCGTTTACTGCCATCTTGGGTATCAGTTTTATTCATTCGATAGGATGGTCTATAAAAGCAGATCTGACTACTCAGAACGTACTCTGGAGGATTTTCACGGCGACTAAAGGTTGTCAGATGGTTTGATAAAAAATCATACCTCATCTGCTCATTGAGGCTGCGAAGATACAACGAGCCCTTTATGGCAGTACTATGGCCCGTCGAAATTACGGGGTTGCTGGTCTATTTTGTAAACCAGCGTACTCGAATTCAGATCTTTGAAACACAAGAAAAAGACCAGCCTTTTTTAAAGCTGGTCTTTACTTAATCATACTAAGAATATTAGAAAGCTCCGTACGCCCGTTCGTTGCCCTTGCCAATCATGTAATTGACGAAAGCCCGGTTTACGACTTTGTTTCCGCCCGGCGTTGGATAGTTTCCGGTGAAGTACCAGTCGCCCGTATGGTTCGGACATGCTTTATGCAGGTCGTCCACGGTCTGGTAAATGATGGAAACTTCCGCCTGACAGTTTTTCGGCGTTACGATTTCAGCAATTTTCTTGGAAATCTGTTCGTCCGTGAAGGGTTCGTAGAGGGCTTTCACGTAGTTCTCCTGCGTGGCGTAACCATTCTCCAATGCATCTTTACAACGGGCCAACGTTTCTTCGAGTAACTCTTCGCGGTTTTCTTCTTCCAGTAATTTCAGTACCGCCCGGAACGCTACAAAATCCTTCATTTTCGACATATCAATGCCGTAGCAGTCGGGGTAGCGAATTTGCGGAGCAGAACTGACAATCACGATTTTCTTGGGTTCCAGCCGATCGAGCATCCGTAAAATCGAACGCTCTAACGTCGTACCCCGTACGATGGAATCATCAATCAGTACAATCGTGTCTTCTTTCTTTTTGATTACTTCGAAAGTCGTCTCGTACACGTTCGATACCATCTCGTCCCGGTGGGTGTCGTTGGTAATGAACGTACGCAGTTTAACATCTTTCGAAATAATCTTCTCCGTACGAGGCCGGAAGGAAAGCAGACGATCCAGGTCTTCCTCGAACAGAACGCCTTCGCGAATATGTTTCTTGCGTTCCTTCACCAGATGTTCGTCCAACCCTTCGACTAAGCCGAAGAAGGCCGTTTCTGCCGTATTAGGAATATAACTAAAGACCGTATTGGCCAGATCGTTATCAATTTCTTTCAGAATCTGGGGCAGCACCAGCTTACCTAAATTCTTACGTTCCCGGTAAATGTCCGGATCGGAAGCCCGTGAGAAATAGATGCGTTCGAACGAGCAGGATTTCTTTTCCAGCGGATCGCGGAATTGTTCTTCGCGGTACTCGCCGTTTGTATCGATGATCAGGGCATTGCCCGGTCCGATTTCTGCAATTTCGTCGTAATCGCAATTGAACGACATCTTGATCGCGGGCTTTTCAGAGGCCACGACAATCACTTCGTCATCCGCATAATAGTACGCCGGACGAATCCCTGCCGGGTCGCGAGCTACGAATGCAGCTCCTGAACCTAACATACCGCACATCGTATAGCCACCGTCAAAATCACGGCAAGACCGCTGTAACATACGGGCTACGTCGATGTTCTCTTCAATCAGAGAAGTCAGTTGCTGATTATCTTCGGGAAACAGCGGTTTGAAATGGTCGAATTGACGCTGTACTTCCTCATCTAGGAAGTGGCCAATTTTCTCCATTACCGTTACTGTATCCACTTTATCTTTCGGGTGTTGACCCAGGGAAACCAACTTATCGAACAATTCATCGACGTTGGTCATATTGAAGTTACCGGCTACAACCAGATTCCGACTCCGCCAGTTATTCTGACGCAAAAACGGGTGGCAGTTTTCGATTTCGTTCTTACCGTGCGTACCATACCGCAAGTGCCCCATCCAGACCTCGCCCGTAAAGCCGTAATTTTCCTGTAGCCATTCGGCGTTCAGGTACTTCTTCGAGTCTTCTTTCTCGGCCTTACGATACTTCTTATTGATTTTCTCGAAGATGTCTTCGATGGGCTTGGCCTCCACGGAGCGGTACCGACTGATGAAGCGATACCCGGGAGCTACATTGAGTTTGATATTCGCTATGCCTGCTCCATCCTGTCCCCGGTTTGCCTGCTTGTTCATGAGCAGGGCCATCTTGTTTACGGCATATAAGGGCGTGCCATACTTGTCGATGTAATACTGGAGCGGTTTGCGGAGGCGGAGAAGAGCGATCCCGCACTCGTGTTTGATTTCGTCGGACATTTAGGATGTCGTTTTGACTGCTCGCTTAATGAAGTAAATTTCCTTGAATCGAAATTACAACTTTAAGCCGGGAATGGTTCAACAAAAGTTCACAAAAAATTCATACTCGCATCAACGTCCGAATCGGACTTGGAATTGTTCAATTTCTCTAGTACTTACGTTAACCTACTCGTTTTTGGTTTCCCAAGTATGCCTATCCATGGTGAATTCATCCAAAATAATCGGGCCATCTTTCTAAAAACAGAAGCGATTCCTGCGAATTGCCAAATATTTCCCTAGCATCTATGTATTAGTAACAAATCAAAGGGTAGTGAGTTCGATTAATCACCTAATAAATAAAAAGTCATTCGTTGACGGAAGCTCTATACGTTGTCTTCTCGCGTCCCCTTCAGTGCCTTCCAATCCATACCTGCTCAAAATCAGGGCATGTTTTTTTAATGCTTTTTTAATACCACGAATACGCGTGTATGCTAAAGGTTTTTTTGACCTAAGCAGTACTGACCATCTTTTATGATCCGATAGCCCATTCGAATTCTACCCTTAGCCGGGGAAATCAAGAGTCGAGTAAAACCCACGCAAATGAATCAGAACTACCGGCAAACCATTGCCATTGTTGGAGCAGGAGCCAGCGGAACCACCTGCTTAATCCAGCTTGTACTCAAATACGTTGTCAACCGCTGTACTACGCCCCTCCGCCTGTTACTCTTCGAACGTAAACCGGAATTTGGTCCTGGACTTGCCTATGGTACGGGTCAGGAAGGGCACTTACTCAATACCAAAGCGGGACTCATGGGGATTGTACCCGGCGAACGTCTGCACTTTGTTGACTGGATGCATGCCAACAAAGCTGTTCTTGAGGAAGAGTATCCCGATCTGGAAATTAGCCCGGACTCGTACCCACCCCGTATGCTTTTTGGTAGCTACGTAAAGGCCATGCTTCAGGAATACACCGATCTGGCGGCAGAACATGACATTGAAATAGAAAAAGTTCAGGACGAAATCGTTGACGCTCAATTACTTGACGACGACCGTTTTGAATTGAAGTCGACGCAGGGCGAGACTTTTTTGTGCGATTACGCCATTCTGGCTACGGGTAATCCGGCTCCCTCTGCTTTTCAGGAATTCAAAGATTTACCGCAGTTTCTGATGTCTCCCTGGCCTTCCAAAAAAGTTCTGGAAACCATACGCGACAAAGAGGCTTCCGTGGCTATTATTGGGAGCAGCCTGACAGCCATTGATGCCCTCATTACGCTGGTTTCCAATGAGCACAAGGGCAAGATTCGTTTCTTTTCGAAAACCGGGTTACTTCCCCGCGTACAGGCCGCTCAGGAAGTGCCTTTCGATCGAAAATACCTGACGTTGCCCATGATTCGGCAGTGTATTCGTGAAAAACGGAGGGCTCTGCGAGTCACGGACCTGATCCGGCTTTTTAAGAAAGAGGTAGAAGAGCATCAGCCCCTGAAACCCGAATGGTCGATTGAAAAACGTACAGCAACGGATACGCTTCCCCTGCTGGAGGAAGATCTTCAGCAAGCCTATGAAGGTAGTAACCTCTACCAGAATATTCTGTACGACCTGCGGGATGATATTTATCCCATTTGGCAACTGCTCTCTCCCGATCAGAAATTACTCTTTTTATCGTGGGTAAAACCCTTTTACGACATCAACCGACATTCCATTCCTATCGAAAATGGGGAGAAGCTCGCCGCGTTACTCAAACAGGGACAGCTAAGTGTTACGGGCAGCAGCAAGGATCTGGAATGGGATGGCAAGCGATTCGTGCTACAAATGCAGGATGGATCGACCGAGTACGCGGATTTTGTCATCAATGCTTCCGGTCCGGCGGTTACGGTCGATGAAATGGTTGACCAACCCCTGCTCAAGCAATTGCTGGAAAAAGACCTGATCCGTAGCTACGAAGCGGGTGGTATCGTGGTCGATCTGCGTACCATGCAGGTCGTAGCCGATCAGACTGCCGGAAATTTATACGCCATCGGGCAACCCTTAGCGGGCATCCAGCACGAAGTAAATTCCCTTTGGTTTAATGTGGAACAGGCGGATTTGCTTACGAATCACCTGCTTGAAAAGATCAGCTGATGGAGATACTACAGGAATTATTACGTAAGGTACTGCCGCTGTACGGGTTCATTATCCTGGGCTTTTTTGCCGCCCGCAAATGGGGTCTCCAAAGCAAGTGGATTTCAAAAGTGATGCTGTATGCCCTGATTCCCCTCATCATCATTGAGAATCTGCTGAAAGCAGACTTGGCCGAAACGGCAGTCATTGGGGCCATTGTCTTCATACTGGCTAGCCTGATGAACTTACCCGCTATGCTGACGACCCGCTTTCTGGCGAAGGATCTGAATCCGAACATGCTGAAAAGCAGCTTTTCGTACTACAACATTGGCTGGTTTGGTATACCCGTGGTGATGGCCCTGTTTGGAGACGAACAAATGCCGCTGATCATCAGTGCTTACGTAGGGAATGCCTTGTACGGCGACACCGTTTGTTACTATCTGATGTCGCGAACCAAGGATATTCCCGTCAAGGAATCGGTGTTGAATGTTTTCAAGATTCCCGCTATTTATGCCTGTGTACTGGCGATTGTCCTGAACGTACTTGAGGTAGAAGTACCCGAAAGTATGGAGGTAGTGGGCGATGTGGTTAGCTGGGTCGTATCGGCCTCCGGGATGTTGCTCATTGGCATCACGCTGGAAAAGATCGATTTCAAAAAAATTCCCTACGCCACCTTTGCCAAGATCCTGAGCGTACGCTACATCGCGGGAGCGATCATCTTGGTAGCTTTAGTTTTCCTGGAAAAGGGTTTAATTGGCCGACTGGACGAAAATCAGAGTAAGCTGATGCTACTGCTCGCCAGTTTCCCTATTGCGGCTAACCTGGTCGTATTTGCCACGAATCTGGATACCGAAAAAGAAAACTCAGCCCTGCTGGTTGGCCTGTCTTCCATAGCCTCGCTGGTACTAGTACCGGCGGTTTGTCTGGTGTTGTTTTAGGAGGTACACATGTCTAAAAAACGAAAACGCAGCCTTTGAAAGGTTGCGTTTTCGTTTTCTGGTAATGTCACAAGCCGTTTACTCTTCGGCTTTTCTAACTCACAAATCCCGCAATCCAGTTCATCAGCCAGTCCGTTCGAAGGAATAGGACAATAATGGGAATTACTAACACCAGAGCGAGGATTACTTGCGGCCAGCGGGGCGATACCAGCGACTGCCCCGGTTCAGCCGTTTTGAAGAATAGGGCGTAAGGAATTTTCACGTAAAAAGCCAGGGAAACCGCCGTATTGAGCAAGCCAAAGACAAACAGTATCAGGAACAGCGATGCGTTCGTATGCTGATACGCCTCCCAGAGCGAACTAAAGATGAGTAGCTTGGCCGAAAATCCAACCGTCAACGGCAAGCCTACCAGCGAAATAAAAGCGATACTAAGCAAAATAGCGGGCAACGGCTGTTGCCGCCCTACCCCACTAAAACTTTGAATGGGTACTTCATTTTTCGAACGGGACGTCGATAAAATGTCAATCAGCAGAAAGCAGGCCATGCTGGCGAAGACATAACTCCCCAGGTAGAACGTAGCCGTTTGCTGACCCAATTCGGAAAAAGCCACTAAACCCACCAGTACAAAACCCGACTGAGCAATGGAGGAATACGCCATGAGTCGCTTGGCTTCGGTTTGCCACAGGGCTGAGAAATTGCCTACGGTAATGGTGGCCAGCGAAAGCACCGCTAGTACGGGCTGGAAATTCAATGGCAGTACGCTAAACAAACGCATCAAAACCAGAAAAGCCACCGCCTTCGGTGCTACTGAAAAAAAGGAAACAACGGGTGTGTCGGCCGCTTCATAGACGTCGGGATTCCAGACCTGAAAGGGTACCGCCGAAACCTTGAAAAGTAACCCACTGATCGCCAGTAAAATGGCCGACGCCGATACCAGCGGATCGGTTTCGAGCAACGCCCGACTAAAGCTCGGATTGGTGAAATCAAGCGTACTGGTCAGGCCATACAGCAGACTCATTCCGTAGAGCATCAGGGCCGATGCGACGGACCCAAACAGTACGTATTTCATGCCCCCCTCGGAGCTTTTCCGGTCGCCGCGAAGGGCGGTAAGGATGTAACTGGAAATGGATACGACTTCCAGGGAAAGGTACACCATTAGCAGGTTCGTAGCCATCGACAGTACCAGCAATCCGAATACGGTGCCGATGAGTACGGAGAAAAATTCGCCCGACCACCGCCGTCCCGTCACCCAGCTGTGCAAAACCGTAATCAGGGCCGTCAGCGTCACCAGTAGCTTAAAGAAAATAGCCCGGTCGTCGAGCCGCAGCATGGATCCAAACAGGACTCCCCGCGGCTGTATCTGCCACTGTTGTACCAGCAATACCCCCAGAAAAGCAAAGGCCAGAAAGGTAAGTCCGTGAAAGAATCCACCCCGACTTTCGGCGTGTGCTTCGGGAGCAATCAAATCCCAGGTAATAATTCCCACAAAAGCCACCACCAGCCAAACTTCGGGAGTGAAGCCGGAAAGACTGGCCAGGATGTGGTCGAGTTTTTGAAGCATGATGCGTATAGGCCGTTCGCTCCAGGCGGCAGGCTGTTATGGACGAAGGGCCAAGGCCCTTTTCATTGCGTTAAAAGTGTTTCATGAACTCCAGCACGTAGCCTTCGGTAATGGCGAACACGGTACCCGGTAGTATCCCGAAAAACAGAGAAAGCAGAGCCAGGGGTACCAGCATGAGTTTTTCCCGGGCGTTGAGATCCGTCAACAGCTGGGCATCGTGCGTGGACCAGCGTTTGCCCAGAAACACCCGCTGGAAGGTCCACAGGAAATAGCCCGCTCCCAGAATCAAACCGAATCCCCCCGCTACCACCATCCACACGGGAATGTACAGCGAATTAAAGGCTCCCATCAGACTAAAAAACTCTCCAATAAAGCCCGAGAAACCGGGTAAGCCCAGAGAAGCAAAAAAGGCGATGGCCGTCAAACCCGTATAGGCAGGCATGGTACTGGCGAGTCCCTGGTAATGGTCGATGTTTCGGTCGTGCGTCCGGGCGTACACCACTCCCACCACCAAAAACAGCATAGGTGAAAGAATACCGTGCGAAAACAGCTGGTAGATGGCCGCATTGGCTCCCTCGGGCGTGAGGGCCGCTAATCCTAGCAACACAAAGCCCATGTGCGAAACCGAAGAATAGGCAATGAGCCGTTTGAGGTCTTTCTGACTCAGGGCATTAAAGGCTCCGTAAACGATACTCAAGACGCCCAGCCCGGCAATCCAGTCGGCAAAGTAAATGGCTCCGTCGGGGAAGATTTCGTAGGCAATCCGGAAGAATCCGTATCCGCCAATTTTCAGCAAAATCCCCGCCAGTACGACCGAAATCGGCGTAGGGGCTTCCACGTGGGCATCGGGCAACCAGGTATGCAGGGGCACCATCGGTAGCTTTACAGCAAAACCAATGAAGAGCATCAGAAAAGCCAGCAACCGGGCCGATAGACCGAAGATTTCGTGACCGGCCATGCTACTCAGCAGAGACTCGGGGACAAAATTGCGAGGATTCGTAAGGTACGGGATTTCAAACGTATGAACGAGTTGGGCCGGATCAATCTGTAACTGGCTCACCAGCGATTGTACCTCGGCCAGTACGTCTTCCGTAATCTGGGCCCGATCCTGTACCAGTCCAATGTTCAGAGCCGTTTCCACCGGATCAATCACCGAGAGGTACAAACCAATCATCACCAACAGAATGAATACAGAACCGGCTAGGGTATAAATGAAGAATTTCAAACTGGCGTATTCGCGTCGGGGTCCGCCCCAGATTCCGATGAGAAAGTACATCGGCAGGAGCATAAATTCAAAGAACAGGAAGAACAGAAACAGATCGAGAGCGACGAAACAGCCCATCACACTACCCATCAGCAACAGGTATAAGGCGTAATACGCCCGTTCCTTTTCCTTGATCTCAAAGGAAGAGACCGCTCCCACCAACATCACCAGACTCGTCAGCCAGACCATCGGTAAGCTCAGCCCGTCCGTTCCCACGGAATAATCAATGGAAATGATACCGAACTGCCCCAGAGCCATCGTGATCCAGTCGTGATTTTCGGCGAACTGGTACCCTACCAGTTGCGGATCGAACTGGAACCACAGCCAGCTACTCAAGGCCAGATGAACGGTACACAACAGCACCGTAAGCCAGCGGCAGGCGTTGCGGGCTGCCTCGGGTAGCAGTAACAAAAGCACGGCTCCGAGAAAAGGTAAAGCTATAAGGGTAGTCAGTATCGGCATTTTTCTACGTATACAATGGAAAAGTATTCCTCCTTTTCCGGCTAAAATTTCATTCGTACTACCAGGTCCACCAGATTAGCAAAGCCGCCATTCCCATGACCATCGCTACGATGTACGACTGAATTTTTCCACTCTGTACCTGACGGGTCATCCCCCCCAGCGTTCGACTCAACCAGGCTAAAGCGGTTACAAACCCATCAATGATATTTCGATCAAACCAGCCCACCAGATGAGCCAGAATGACCTGTAGTTTAGCAATTCCATCCACGATGCCATCCACCATAACCCGATCCAGCCAGGTACAGAATTGGGCGAACTTGAGTACAGGTTGTACGAAAAAGCGTTGATAAGCGTCATCGAGTGTAGTAAGCGGCATATCCCGTAGCGATTCCGCATCGGGTACAGACCGGTAACGAATCCAGGCCAGGGCAATACCCCCTACCGCCACGGCGGTGGAGCCCAGGGCTACCAGCGGAGCAAAATGCTCACCCAGCGGATTAATCGAAAACGCAAAAGGCAACGACAATAAAGCCAGCCCTATCAGCGGACCTTTCTGCAGCCAAGACGATTCATGAACCTGATCCAGCGACAGGATTGGGTTTCGCCAATTTCCGAAAAAGACGATCCGCCACTGCTTCGCCATGTAAAAGGCCGTTAAACCCGCTGAGATAAGAGCCAGAATGGGAAAAATCATTCTCCAGGAATGAGCCGTATGCGTGAAGGCTTCGTGTAGAATTTCATCCTTCGAGAGGAATCCGGCCGTCAGGGGCAAGCCCGCCAGAGCCGCCGCACAAACCGTATAGGCCCAAAACGTTACGGGCAATTGTTTCCGTAAACCGCCCATCAGGCGTACGTCCTGAGCGTCGAACCCGTGCCCCGCGTGGTGCAGCGAATGAATGACTGAACCCGAAGACAGGAACAAACCCGCTTTGAAGAAAGCGTGCGTAAACAGATGAAACAGAGCCGCCTGCGGAGCCCCTACTCCTAAGGCCAGTACCATCAGGCCCAGTTGTGAAATGGTGGAATAAGCCAGCGTTTTCTTAATGTCCGTTTGCGAGAGAGCATACACGGCTCCCATCACCATCGTAATGGTTCCGATACTGGCAATAACGACTAAAGCCTCGGGCGTCAGGATTGGGAAAATTCGAGCCAGCAGGTATACCCCAGCCGCTACCATCGTAGCCGCGTGAATCAGGGCCGATACGGGGGTTGGCCCCTCCATGGCGTCGGGCAACCAGACGTGCAGGGGAAACTGAGCCGATTTGGCAACGGTACCGCAGAATAGTAACAGGCCGATCGCCGTCAGGTACAGATCGGACCCTTCGGCCATCCCCGCGAACGTCGAAAAATCGAGCGTGCCGAAGCGATGGTAGACACCAAATACGCCCAGAGCCAGCCCTACGTCCCCGATTCGGTTGACCAGAAAAGCTTTTTTGGAAGCAGCAATGGCCTCTTTTTTCGTGAACCAGAAGCCAATCAGCAGGTAGGAACTAAGCCCTACTAATTCCCAGAAGACGTATAAGACGAGTAGATTATGGGCCAGTACAATGCCCAGCATCGAGCCGACAAACAATTGGAGAAAGCCAAAATACCGAAAGCGGGCGGCGTCTTCCCGCATGTATTCAATGGAAAAAAGCTGCACGAGCGAAGCGATGAACAATACCAGTCTCAGCATCCGTAAGGTCAGCCCATCGACGCGAAAACCGAAACTGAGTTTCGCCGTAAGCCAGGGATAAGCAACGGCTGTAACCCCTTGATCGGTCAGCAGATAGGAAAGAGCCAGTCCTGATGCAGAAAGTCCCAACCCCAGCCAGCCCGCTGCTGTATTGGCTTTTTTCCCCGAAAGTATAAGCAGTAAAAACCCAGCGAACGGCAAAAGCAAGGTGATCCAGAGCAGTAGTTCGGGGTTCATGTAACAATACTTGGGAAGCGATTTCGATCAGACCTACGAAAAGAGTATGGCAGAAATCTTGTTAATTCGTCGGCAAATATCCGTTCTCCGTTTGGGAAAACCAATTGAATTAGTAGACAAAAGCACTTGTTTTTGAAATTTATTTAGAACTCTTCCAAATAACTTTCAAGTCACTTCTTAACACACTCGCACGTGGAGCCTAAATCTGTTTCGTATTCCCAGACTACCATTACCGAACTGATGATTCCGAGCTATGCCAATTTCGGCGGCAAGATCCACGGCGGTATTCTTTTGTCATTAATGGATAAAGCGGCCTACGCTTGTGCATCCAAACATGCCAGTACGTACGTAGTTACAGTAGCCGTTGATCACGTGGAATTTTTACAGCCCGTGGAGGTGGGTCAACTGGTATCATTGCTGGCTTCGGTCAATTACGTTGGCAAAAGCTCCCTGATTGTAGGAATTCGGGTCATTGCCGAATCCATCAAGACGGGCGTCAAGGTTCATACCAATACCAGTTACTTTACCATGGTGGCCAAAGATGAAGAAACGAATCAACCCACATTGGTGCCGCCTTTATTGCTGGAAACCCGCGAAGATGCCCGTCGTTTTCTGGAAGCTTTGAAGCGAAAAGAGTTACGCAAAGCCTATCAAAATGAATTAAATAACGCAAAAACCAGTCTGGCTGTCGAAGAGGATTTACCTTTGCTGGCCGGAGAACGTTGCGTACTGGGAACGATTTAAAGGCCTTTGTTACGCTTAGGTTTTGTGATTTAGCTGTACATGCGGTGAAATTTTTTAGGATTTTGATGAGTATGTCTTTCACCCTATCTACTCTAATCCAAGTATAAGGCTCGTCGGACTGAAATAGTCTTGAGCATTTAGCGTTCACTGAACGTCTTGCATACAACTTATGAAAAAAGTAATCATTGCTCTGGTTGTCGTAGGTGGACTGGCGGCACTTTCGGCGTTTCTGTACAAGCAGTACGCCAAGCCTTTAAGTCAGGAGGCTCATGCTCATTTCAACCAGAATGGACTTCGCCTGGAGGTTACCTACTGCCAGCCCGCCAAAAAAGGAAGAACCATTTTTGGTGATTCTTCCACGCGTGCCCTGGTTCCCTACGGAAAAGTATGGCGTACGGGAGCCAATGAAGCAACGAAGCTGATCGTCAATCATAATGTAACGCTGGCCGGGCATCCTTTAAAAGCGGGTGAATATACGCTCTGGACCATTCCTGGACCGCAGGACTGGCAAGTAGTCATCAATCAGGAAACGGGTCAGTGGGGGACGGAATATGATGCATCCAAAGACCTCTTTCGAGCCGCCGTGCCTTCGCATCAGGTGCCGGAAGTACAGGAGCTTTTCGAAATAAGCTTTATGCCCCAAACGGGTGGTACTGACCTGGTACTCCACTGGGATCATACGGAAGTAGCGGTCCCGATTCGTACCCAATAAAAAAAGGCTGGTCCATGAGTACCAGCCTTTTTTTGTTAGATATGCCCGATTCCTGGCAACCGCCGGGAAGGGCTATTTCATGCTTGTCTAGTCTTTCAATTCGGAGACTTCGTCCAGTTGTACCGTCTGGAAATGCTGGAAAACTTTCAGTACGATCGCCAGAGCTACCACAATTTCGGCCGCTGCTACAATGATCACGAAGAGACTAAAAAACTGCCCGGTCAAATCCGTATCAAAGCGACTGAAGGCCACCAGATTGAGATTAGCCGCGTTGAGCATCAGTTCAATGCCCATCAGTACGACAATGGCATTTCGCTTGACAATGACCACGGCCAAGCCGATACTGAACAGTAAGGCGGCCGTTAGCAGGAAATAAGAAAGTGGAATTTGCATACGGGTGTTATTCTTTCGTACCGAAGTTTTTTGCTTTACCGGATAAGTACGCCGCTCCCAGTAAGGCCACCATCAGTAAAATACCAGCGACTTCAAAAGGCAGGGCGTAATCCGTAAGTAAGCCAATCCCCAACTCCTGTATGGTCGTTTTACGCTCGATCAATTCATAATGATTACGTTCCACCGTATCGAAGCGAGCTTTGGCCAGAATCGTCGACAGAATGGCGAAGATACCTCCAGCCGTCAGTATGCCCCAGAAGGTACGACTATGTTCGGTTCGAATGACGTTGGCTTGGCCCGTACCCCGATCCGCTTTGTTTCGGGTCAGCATGACGCCAAATACCAGCAGTACCAGAATTCCTCCTACGTACACCATAATCTGCGTAACGGCCAGAAAATCAGCTCCGGCGAATACGTACAGTGCCGCAATACCCAGAAACGTGACCATCAGGCTAAACGCCGAATACAGTACGTTTCGACTAATCAGCACCACCGCCGCCGACGCGATGGTCAGCACAACAAAAAATAGAAACACAAAAGCGGTCATTCTTGATTGGGGCGTTTGAATACGGGCTTGAATGATTTGCCGCCGGGTTTGGGCGTTTCGGGTTCTTCGGGCTTTACTTCAGGCGTTTGCTCTGGCTGGGTAGACTCGCTTATGGGTTCCGCAACGGCGGGTTCATCAGCCTGCTTTTTAAAGACGGGCTTGAAGCTTTTCCGTACCGGCTCTTCCACTTTGGGTTCTTCAGGCTCCGGTGCGGCGGGCTCTTCTACGACTTTGGGCACCTCTACTTCGGGCGTAGCAGCCTTTTTAAACACCGGCTTGAAGCTCTTTTGTACAGGAGCTTCTTCGGCCTTTGGCTCCTCTCCTTTCGGTTCTTCTGAAACGGGTGATTCGGGTTCCGTTTTCTTTTTGAAGACGGGTTTGAAACTTTTCGTTACGGGCTGTTCCGTGGGTACCTCAGGCGTTGGTTCTTCTACCTTCGGCTCTTCGGGTTCCGCTGTTTTTTTCTTGAATACCGGCTTAAAGCTTTTGGCTACGGGCGGTTCGTCAGGGGCTTCTGCCGATGCGGCCGGTTCCGGCTGAATCGGTTCTTCCGCCATCGGCTCAGCTTCTTTTCGCTTAAAGTTCGGTTTAAAACTCGTTGTTTTTTTCGCTTCGGGTTCCGCCGGCGTTTCCGTTTTCTCCGGAATCTCCTCTGGAGCCTTGGCTTCTACGGGCGTTTTCTTAAATCCGGGTTTAAACGCCGGGCGGGCCGGTTTTGCCTCTTCCGTGGGTTCAGATTCAGATTGCGTAGGTTCAGTCGTTGGCTTTTTGAATCCAGGCTTGAATGCCGGACGAGCGGGTTGATCCTCTTCCCTTGCTTCGGGCTGTACCGTCGGTTCCTCCGTAGTTTTTTTAAACCCAGGTTTGAACGCAGGTCGAGCCGGTTTTTCCTCGCTCGGTTCGGTGATTTCCGGTTCCGTGGGTTCAGCCGTTTTCTTGAATCCAGGTTTGAACGTGGGACGGGCGGGTTTCGCCTCTTCGCTTCGTTCCGCCTGTACTTCCGGAGTCGCTTCTTCAGTCGTTTTCTTCAAGCCGGGCTTAAAGGTCGGACGAGCTGCGGGCTGCGTTTCTTTTTCTTTCGCGACAACGGGCTTACTGGTCTTAGCCGCTTCTTTTTCAGCCACGAATTGTTCGTAAAGCTGTTTCTTCTCTTCGGCTTTTTCGGGCGTAAGATTCGTGAAATGGTAAACCATATCCCGAATGTCAAACTCCGAATAGTCGTACGTTTTCGTCATGGTCAGGCACTCCGTCGGGCAGACAGTCGTGCACAGGCCGCAGTAGCAGCACTTGGCCATGTCGATGTCAAATTTGGCCGCAAACAAACGAATAGCCGATCCATCGGAGGCTTTCCCCACCTCGCCCGTAGCCCGAATGGGTTCAATCTCGATGCAATCCACCGGACAAACTTTCGCACACTTATCGCAGACGATACAGTCTTCCATTTCATTGTGGAGCCGGTATCGTCCATTATCGGGTACCGGAATGGCTTCGTACGGATACCGCAGCGTTACCATTCCCGTGTCTTGTTCAAAATAATTCGGGTCGTCCACATAAATGGGCTTACGCCGCCGCGTGGAATCTTTCAAATGTCGCAGGGAAATTTGAAGTCCTTTCAGGCTGGATTGTATGCCGCGTTTAATGGTCCCCCAGTAGCTCTGATCCTGCATGTACTGATTTTCTTTATCTACTACGAAGTAAACTCCTTCCCCCCCTGACGAGTTCCGGAATAATGAACAGTCGATCTACTCTATCTACAAAAGTACACGTCAAATGCAAACGACCGCCCTTTCGGACAGTCGTTGCTCAGACTTTTTTAGAACAGTTCTTAATAAAACCCAATCTTTAACCTATTCTTCTACCCCTATTCGATTAAAAATCAGTCGTATTAACGTAAGTGGACTGTTTAGTAAGGCCCCTATTTTTCGAACCATACTCAGCTGGATAATGACCCCAATGAGCAAACCCGCGACTGCCCAATTAATTGAAATAATCTGCTTTTCCCAATGATCGCTAATCCAGAGGGCAATCAGTCCCAGTATAGTCACGCCCAGAGCCAGTTTCCGGGAATAATACAGACTATAGATTCCGTACCCCATCCACAGCAACATGCTGGCATTCAGCATCAAATCGGCAGTTAGCATTACGGGGAATTTTACCTGTGACAGCACTACGGTTCCACTCAGAGCCGTAACCCATAGGCTGCATCCATACAGCACGGTTTGTCTACGGTGTAGATGAGCAAGCTGATTCAGTACTTGATTTTTCATAGCCTGGTCGTAAAGTCGCCAAGCTACGCCAAATTCGTTTGGCTTTTGAAAACCGCTCCGCCGTACTTAGGCTACGGTATCAATAGCCCGTTACCACAATTCCCAATTCTTTCGCCAGAGCCTGATCAATCCGTTTCATTTTCATGAATTGCATCAGTAATTCTTCCTGCTCGTGGGCCTGCGTCACTTCCGTCAACCGTTGTTTAATGTCGTGCATCCGCTGGTCGTTGAATGATTTTTTCAATCGAAGGACACACCGGTGAGCTACTTTATCCAGTTGATCGCGTTCGTGGGGGATATAAATTTCATGCATTTTCTCCCAGTTTTCGCTGAGCGGATGCCGTTCCGACACAAAGTCAATACTGGCTTCCTGAATAATCGTATCGGAATGGCTCAGGAAGAAATTGGTATCCGGATAAGCTTCCTGCTGGGTTGCCGCCCGAAAAATATCCATGAATTGCTGGTACAGAGGCGTCTGAAAATCCAGATCATACGTCTGACTGACCATGTACTCCATCAGCGTAATGTCGTGCGGACCGTCTTCCCGGGTTTCCGTTTCAATCACCGTCGTTCCGTACAGAATCAGCAGTCGACAAAAGGCTTCTTCCTGGTACGAAAGTGGCGTACGCTTCGGCTTGGATGCCGGCGGGGCGGCGGGCTGACCTTGTTCAGCCGCCATTAACTCCGCAAAATCCGGCTCATCGTCCGGCGAAAAAGCCCCTACCCCTGGTGGCAAATCCAGCGGTGGTTCGGACTTTCGCTCCTGTTTTTCGCGGACTTTGGTATCGTTCTTGATTCGCTCGCGTACCCGTTTGTTAGCTTCGGCTATCAGTGTTTCTTCGGGCAAATCCATCAGCCGGGCCGTCTGCTGGAAGAATACCTGCCGCGTAATGGCATCCGGAATTTTGGAAATGCTCTCGACCATTTCCTTAATCACACCGGCCTTGCGGAAGGGATCATTGCCCGCGTCCTGCAGCAGTACTTCGGCTTTGAAACGGATGAAGTCAACCGCCTGGGTTTTGATGTACTGACGGAAGGCTTCCCCCCCGATTTTGCGGACGTAACTATCGGGATCTTCGCCTTCGGGAAAGGTACAAAGCTTCACGTTCAGTCCTTCTTCCAGAATCAGATCCAGTCCGCGTAAGGAGGCCTTGATTCCCGCCGCATCGCCGTCGTACAGTACCGTAATATTCTGCGAAAAGCGACCAATCAGTCGAATCTGTTCGACCGTCAAAGCCGTACCCGATGAAGCCACTACGTTGGTAATTCCCGACTGATGCAGGGAAATCACGTCGGTGTAACCTTCCACCAGATAAGCGACGTCTTCATTACGAATCGCATTCTTCGCCTGATAGATTCCGTACAGGACGTTCGACTTGTGATAAACTTCCGTTTCCGGCGAGTTGAGGTACTTGGGCTGGTTTTTATCAGCCTTCAGAATCCGGGCCCCAAAGGCAATCACTTTGCCGGAAACGTTATGAATGGGAAAGATTACCCGAGCCCGAAAGCGATCGAAAACGCGGGCGTCAGGACGGGAATCCAAATCCCGCCGAATCGACAAACCCGCTTTTTCCAGTACTTCAATCTGAAATTTCTGCTGAAGGGCATTCTTGGTAAACGCATCCCAGCTTTCCAGAGCGTAACCCAGTTCGAACTGCTGGATGGTTTGCCGATTGAAGCCCCGTTCCTGAAAATAACTTAGACCAATCGACTGGCCTTCGTCGGAGTGCAGGAGTTGTTCCTGGTAGAATTTCTTGGCGTAGTCGAGGGCGATGTACAGACTTTCCCGTTCGTTCTGCGACTGGATTTCTTCGGGCGTCTGTTCCGTTTCCTTGAGTTCAATGCCGTATTTTTTGGCCAGATGCCGCAAAGCTTCGGGGTAACCGATGCCTTCAATTTCCATGATAAACTTCACGGAATCACCCGCTTTACCGCAACCGAAACACTTGAAAATGCCCCGTACCGGATTAACGTTGAACGAAGGTGTTTTTTCGTTGTGAAACGGACAACAGGCGATCAGGTTGGCTCCACGTTTTTTAAGCGTCACGTAATCGTTGATGACGTCGACAATGTCGGCCGTTTCCTGAATGAGCTGGACGGTTTCCTGTGGTATTCGCATAAGTCAAAGATACAGCAATTGCCCGGGATCAGAATGCAGGAACCCTGTGGTATATCTTTTTCGAGAAATTTCTGGTCTGATGCGATGGCGGGGACCCTAAAAGTTTTAGTACTTTGCGGCCAAGGCCGTGTTCTCCTTTCGATACTATCACCGTAAATCACGAATACAAATCATGAATCTGTCTTTTTCTGCTGAAACTTCTAAAGCCGAACTTTTCGAAAAAATTGCTATCGAGCTGGGCAGCCACGGGCTGAACATTGCTACGCAGGACCAAACCCGTCCCTGGGGTGGCTTCTTCGTGATCGATGAAGCTCAAACGGCTGAATTTGTCAGCACGTATTTCCCTACGATTCAAATGACGGATCTGGAAGGTTATGCTAAACTGAGTCCGAAAATCCTGGTGGTTGGTCCCGAAAAACGTCTTTCGTGGCAGTATCACTTCCGTCGGGCCGAAATCTGGCGAGTGGTTGCGGGTACTGTAGCCGTGATGACCAGCCCGACTGACGAAGAAGGCGAAACCCGTACGTATGAGCCCGGCGAATTAATTACGCTGCAACAGGGCGAGCGTCACCGACTGATTGGTTTGGATAATTGGGGTATCGTCGCCGAAATCTGGCAACACACGGACGCTACTAATCCTTCCGACGAAGATGATATCGTTCGCGTGCAGGATGATTTCCAACGTAAATAATACCGTAATGAGTTGAGCGTTTCAAACTCACGCTAACTACTAATCCAATAAAAAAGGTGACCTGACGAATCAGGTCACCTTTTTTATTGGATTAACTCACTAAACTTTTCTTACAAGTTCCCTTTCACGTACACCTGTCCGGTCGGTATACCACTACCGCCTTCGGGTTCGAGTGAAATGGCGTAGGCGTTAGCTCCGTCAATACTCTTCACTTTCTGTAAGCTGGTGTTCTTGTCAAACAACCCGGCGTCTACGGGTTTGCCGTCAACAATCGCCCACAGTTGATACTGTTTACCGTGCGGAGCAGCGGGTAATTGCACATTAGCCATGTACGTCTCCCGCTTCGAATCGTTCGAGTACAACATCGCAAAAGCCGTTGGAGCGATAGGTTCGCCTCTTAGCTTGATGAGTTTAGTACCCGGATTTTGCAAGACAGCAATTTCCTGACGGGCATTCTCAAAGCTGGCTTTACGAGCTTCCAGATTATTCGCTAACTGTGTATTTTGTGATTCCAGCGAGGCTAACTGTTCCTCGGAAGCCTTCAATCTCTTGAATAAAAATACGTTACCTACTACACTTAGTACTACGATGACTACAGCTGCAGCCACCCAGTTACGGGACGTTACCAAAGATCTGGTAACCGAAATGCCGGGACGTTGGATATTCAGAGTGCTCGCAGACGACTTTGCCACCGGAACACCCTGGCCTGCTGCCAACTCCTGGATACTTCCCAATACTTTTTCTCGAACCGATACCGGAGGTTCCTGAGCATTTTGCCAAGCGTAGGCTTCCAGGGTATCCCGTATGGCCTCTACTTGAGCCTGGTATTCAGGTTGATTCGTTAAAAGACTCTCCACTAACGTGGATTCTTCTTTTGAAGTAATTCCCAGCACATAGCTTTCCAGCAAGCCAGACGAAACTATTTCATGCTCATTCAATTTGTTACGAATTAATGTAGGTGGTGAAAAACAACAAAATGAGAATACTAATCAATGTTCGGAGTTGAGCTAGGGCCGCTTTTACCCTCGTTTTCACCGTACCCAGGGGTATTTCAAGCTCGTCGGCGACTTCTGCCTGCGTATAGCCTTGAAAGTAAACCAAATCGATGATAGAACGATATTCAGGACGAAGTTGATCGACCACTTTACGAACTCCAATGGCATCTACCTGATGCTCTACTGGATTTTCTTCTTCAACTACACTTACGAAATACTCAAGCGGTTGGTTTTGAGTATTTTGTTGATAGTCCTGAGATCGTAACTTATCAATAGCCGTATTACGGGCAACGTTCAGAATCCAAGTGAATAGACTGCCCTTCGAACGTTCATAAGATTCAATATTTCGCCAAATTTTCACGAAGGCTTCCTGCATAACATCCGAAGCCGTTTCTTCCGATTTGACGATTTTCAAAATAACCCCGTATAAAGCCGAGGAATAATTATCATACAGGATAGTAAATCCACGTTGATCTCGCTCACGAAGCAAGCCAACCAGATCTTTTTCAGCGACGACAATGCGTTTTTTTCCCAAAGGAGACAGAACTTAAATTTTTTGGAACAAAACTAACAGGATGATAGATATTTTTCAATAACTCCGCAGTTTTCAACTTGTGCCTTGGGTCGCTGATGATCGTTGGTTTGAGTGATCGGATGAAGTGGGCTGAAAAGACAAAGGGCTTCTATGGAGAAGCCCTTTGTACCGGAAATGAATTAACCCACACCTTTAACTTACTACTCAAGCGACACAAAAGGTATAGCCTGAGCAGTTTCGGTTGTCCAGAGATAGTTACGGGATTTGGATATCGCTTGGATTTATTCTTAGACGCTTTTTTTAAAAAAAAGTTAAAATTATTTTTAATCAGCTCATTATCAGTCTATTAAAAATAATATTTTTTTTCCACTCATTATAACCTGATTTATCTGAGTAGCCCTCGAACCGGTCACTTTCTGTAAAGCCATAAAAAAGAGATCCCTGTTTCCAAGGATCTCTTTTTTACCACTGTCTAAGGCAATGATTACTTCACGCCCTTAGCTGCGGCTTTTTGTTGTACTTCGCCTTTCAAGAACATCGTTATGGTACTGTTTTCAGCATTGCTGTATACCGTGATTTGTTTGTTAAAAGGACCTACAGAGGCTGCATTATAGGTAGCACTTACTTTGCTGGTCTTACCGGGCAGAATGGGAGCCTGTGACCATTTCGGTGTCGTGCAACCGCAAGAAGCCGTTACATTACTGATAACGACCGGAGCTTTACCCGTGTTGGTTACCGTAAATTCGTGCGTAACGGGCGTACCCTGAGCAATTTTACCAAAATCTTTCGTTTCCGAATCTACTTTAATTTTACCCTGAGCGAAGGCTCCAGCAGAAATCAGGAAAAAGGCCAGTAAAAAGAAAAGTTGCTTTTTCATTGGTTGGTATAGGATTTGTTTGGTTTCGAAAATTTGACGAGGGCAAAAGTAGTGGGAACCTTTTTATAAGCAAAACAGTACCTTGTTAACGATATGTTAATGGAATTTGAGCGGCCCCGCCCGCGTTTGGATTGCTCGTGGCTTTTGCTTTATTTTTACCCTGACAAACATCGTACACACGGATAAAAATTCCGTCTTTGAAGGAATTTCTTTCTCAGTTCATGATGTAAAGAAGGCGAGTATTCCTTTTTATATAGAATTACTTACCTGCGTTGTATCACTCGATTAACCGCTTTTTTCGATGGAACAAGCCACCCTTGACAGCGTTGCAGTTACTAAAGAGCAAATTCTCATCGACTACCGGATTGCCTGGGAAAGTCGCCATGCCAGCTTGCTCGCTCGTAAAGAAGTTTTTATGGGCAAAGCAAAATTTGGCATCACCGGTGATGGCAAGGAATTGGCTCAGATTGCCCTGGCCCGAGCGTTTCGCAAAGGCGACTGGCGTTCAGGCTATTACCGGGACCAAACCGTAGTAGCAGCGTTGGGGGAACTGACCTGGCAACAATATTTCGCTCAGATTTACGCCCATACCGATCTGGAAGCGGAACCCAATACGGGTGGCCGTATGATGAACGGGCACTACGCCACACGGCACCTGGATGAACAGGGCCACTGGCTTCCGCAAACGCCCCGGTATAATAACGCTTCCGATATTTCGCCCACGGCCGGACAAATTCCCCGTTCGATTGGCCTGGGATACGCTTCCAAGTTGTACCGTCAGAATCCGGACTTGCAAAACTTCAGTGATTTTTCCATTCAGGGAAATGAAGTCTGTTTTGCCACCATTGGTGATGCTTCTACGTCTGAAGGGATGTTTTTCGAAGCCATCAATGCGGCGGGCGTCTTACAAGTTCCGGTCGTCTTTTCGGTTTGGGACGATGGCTACGGCATTTCCGTACCCATTCGTTATCAGACAACCAAGCAAAGTATTTCCGAAGCGTTGGCTGGTTTTCAGCGTACGGCTGAAAAACCAGGTTTGGAAATTATCACGGTAAAGGGCTGGGATTATTCGGCCTTGGTAGAAGCGTATCAGAGAGCATCCGAACTGGCTCGTACCCAACACGTTCCCTGCTTAGTGCACGTGCAGGAAGTGACGCAGCCTCAGGGGCATTCCACTTCCGGCTCGCACGAACGGTACAAATCCAAGGAACGCCTTGAATGGGAAGTAGAAATGGATTGTAACCGCCAGTTCCGTCAATGGATTCTAGAAAATGGCTACGCTACGGAAGCAGAACTTACCGCGATTGAGAACGAAGCCGCGAAAGTGGCGAAAACGAGTCGGGATGCTGCCTGGCAGGCGTATTTGGCTTCCTTAAAGCCTGATTTTGATGAAGCAATAAACCTTTTAGACCAGGCTAGCCGCGAAAGTGCGGTAGGCAATGAAATTATAACGTTACGTTCGGATTTACAGAAAAAAGGTAATCCCCTGCGTTCGTATGTGGTCGAAACGGTCAAGCAGGTGGTGCGGTTATTACGGTCCGAAGACATCCCGGCGAAACCTTTGCTGATCGAGTGGCTTAACCGTACCAAGCACGAAAACTGGGTTCGATTTAATACCTATTTATACAGTCAGTCGGATGAATCGCCACTGCGGGTTACGCCCGTAGCTCCGCAGTACGCCCAAGACGCTCCTTTTCTGGATGGACGAGAAATACTCAACAAAAATTTTGAAGCCCTGTTTGCTCGGGATCCCCGCATTTTCGCCATCGGTGAAGACGTTGGCAAGATTGGAGATGTCAACCAGGGTATGGCGGGCTTACAAGCCAAATTCGGCGAGCTTCGCTTAACAGATACGGGCATCCGGGAAAGTACGATTATTGGTCAAGGTATTGGTACTGCTTTGCGAGGTTTACGGCCCATCGTAGAAGTACAGTACGTGGACTACATGCTCTATACGCTGGCTACACTATCCGATGATCTGGCCTGTCTGCATTACCGTACGGCGGGCGGACAAAAGGCTCCCGTCATTGTTCGTACGCGGGGACACCGACTCGAAGGCGTCTGGCACTCAGGTTCGCCCATGGCCGTGCTATTGCACGCCTTACGCGGCATGCATTTTATCGTGCCCCGAAATTTGACGCAGGCTGCTGGTTTTTACAATACCCTGTTACGCGGCGACGATCCGGGTCTGGTTGTCGAACCGCTGAATATGTACCGCAGCAAGGAACGACTTCCTACGAATCTGGGAGAATTCTGTCTGCCCCTGGGTCATCCGGAAATCCTACGCGAGGGCCGCGATCTTACGATTGTAACGTACGGCTCCATGTGCCGTATTGTACTGGAAGCCGCCGAACAACTGGCTCAGGTAGGCATCGAAGCGGAGGTGATTGACGTACAAACGCTCATTCCCTTCGACTTGCCACACATGGTTGCGGAATCAGTGAAGAAGACCAATCGCCTACTGGTTGCCGACGAAGATATGCCCGGAGGAGCCTCGGCCTTCATGTTGCACAAAATTCTGGATGAACAGAAGGTATTCCGTTTCCTGGATTCGGAACCGCGTACGATGTCGGCTCACCCGCACCGTCCGGCTTATACCACCGACGGCGATTATTTCTCGAAACCCAATACGGAAGATGTATTCGATGTAGCCTACGAAATGTTACACGAGTGCGATCCACATCGGTACCCGGCCCTGGGTTACGAAATTAGTGATTGGTCTTTTTCGGGAAGTCGCTGGTGGAAAGAGAACGATTCGGCTCAGAAATAGCATGAACAACAATAAACCCGTCTTTTGTTACTTTACTCGTATAACGAAGATGCGGTAAAAGAGCAGCGGCTTCCGTAGGCGTTTCCGTAACTAAATAGTACCCTTCGTTAAGTAATTGTTGCAGGAAAGGTACTAATTCAGTCATTAGCGGCCAAGCTGAGTACGGCTGGTAATAACCCACCGGCGGGTACTCGCCATCCAGCATGTACCAGAAGTTTCTACCCAGGCTTTGGTCATAGAAATACACTTTAGAGCTATGGTTCGTGAGTTGACGAACCATAGCTCTTTTTGCTGAACTGGGGTGCTGGAAGGAATAAATCGTTCGTCGGTGTTTTACATTCGTAGCCATCCCTGAAAGCTTATCTTTAATACCCACCATATACGCCAACCCCGAAAACCAGAGTATGCCTACGGGTAACCAATAGAGTACCCTACGGATGGATCGCACCGGTATCTTTCTTCGCCAGAGTAAATCAATCCAGACAAATAGCAAGACGAATACCGGACCGGAAGTATTGGGCAGGTTGTGCTCGTGACTTCTGCCGAGAAAATAAAAGAGGTTACAAATCGTCAGTGCCATCAACAGAAAAACAGCTTCCCGGTACCGGGCTGAGACTTCCTCTTTGAATCGAACCAGCGTAGCTCCCGTAAGGGCGATAATGCCGATAATGTACCAGAAAAAGGAAGTCGGAGCGACCCGCATAAAGCCTATTTTTAAGCTCTGGTAGATTTTCATGCCCGGTGAGAGTACGTTACCGAAGATGAGGTACGTCACGATAAGTCCTGTTCCCAGCAGGATTACATTGATGGTGTACCGTCGTACATAGGTTTGAACCAGGGGGAGAAATTTCGTTTTCCGACCAGACGGAGCCAGTAGTTCGCTACCCATCGCAAGAACTATGTACTCGACGTAGGCAATGGAATAGAAAATGCCGAAGCTGCGGTGGAGTACGAGAAGAAACGCTAGTAACAATCCCACGCTCCAGTGATCCGTTCCTTTTTTCCAGGCCAGCAGAGCTACGACAATCCACCAGTCCAGCCGAAGCGGACTCATCTGAAATTCAGCGTAGGTATCCGTGTAGTACGGAAAAAGTCGCATGATGAATACGACCACTAACAGGTAAAGAGCCAGTTGCTTAGCTTGAAAAACTTCCTTCGCCCACCAGAAAATCAATACACAGAAAATCCATACCGAAGCCTGACCCAGTACCTGAAAGTAATTCAGGTCAATATGCCATTTGAAGAACAAAGCAGCCAGCCCGGAAAGCAGTAAGTCGTATTGAAAATAGATAGCCTTAATCGAAATACCACTGACTAAGGCATACGCCGGAGCGAAGACAAACGAGTAATCCCAATCGGAAGGACCTGCTGCTGCGGTAAAACAGGGCACGGCCAGAGCCGCCAACCATAGCCAGGCATGCCAGGGTTTATAATGGCTGGAAAGCCAGACTACTCCCCCTACAAATGCCGAGAGTCCTACCAAAACCACTGGGTAATACCGAACACCCGTGCCAAACAGAAACCCATCGGCAGGCGGATGAAAACCAGCCTGAAAGAAGAACAGTACGCACAGACCTACCGCAGGCCATACGCTCCAATTTTTGAGATATATCGTCTTTAGGAGCCCCCATCCTACTAATACCCACATGCTCCCGTGTAAAACAAACGCTTCAACGCCATCCGGCTCGGTCTGATTGGTATAGAGTCCGGTCAGCCCATACGCAATCGTAGGTGTTAAGGTTTCGGGCTTCGGCGGCGTCCATTGATTCCAGATCAGTTCAGCGAATTGATAGAACAAGACATGGAGTACCGAAACACCTGCTCCAATCCACCATCCTAACTGAGCATACGAATGACGAAAGAGATAATAGAACGCTTTAGAATTCACCGGCAAAGGGGGTATAGACAGAAAAAGGTCTGGACCCTTGCGAGTCCAGACCCCTAAAATGAGATAAAATTTCTATACAAAAAACCGCGTCACGCCCGGTACAGCCACTGGATACAAACCATTGGAATCCGGATTGAGGGGCATTTTCGCGTCCCAGCTATACTCAGCGGGTTGCAGACTCAGTCCCGACATCAGGGCCGTATCCCATTCCATCACCTGACCCGAGTACGTAGCTAGACGTCCGAGAATGGCCGTCATCGTGGATTTGGCTCCGTTTTCAGCGTCGGCGAATTTGTATTCACCTTTGGCGACCGCCGCGAACAACTCATCGTGCTCGGCCTGATAGGGGTTGTTTTCCGTTTTCTTGTTGAACTGGAACAAAGGCTTGCCTTTGTAATCGACAATCTTCGCATCCCCGCACAGGATTTTTCCTTTCGTACCCAGAATGGTTTCATCTACCTTGGCCCAAGTGCCTTTCATGTGACGGCACTCGGAATTCAGGATCGTACCGTCCGCGTACTCAAATTCAACGTGGTGGTGATCGAAAATTTCGCCGTAGTCCTTGCCTTTTCGCACTTCACGGCCACCCGTACCCTTAGCCCGAACGGGATACGATCCCTTGAACCAGTTGAATACGTCGATGTTGTGAATATGTTGTTCGTTGATATGATCACCGCATAACCAGTTGAAGTAGTACCAGTTACGCATCTGATATTCCATCTCGGTTTGTCCGTCTTTACGCGGATTTACCCAAACACCGTCGTTGTTCCAGTACACGTTTCCGGAAACAATATCACCGATCATGGCCTTGTTTTTCAGCAAAGCCCGGTACGAATTCTGATAGTGACGTTGCAGCCCTACCACAACGTTCAGCTTTTTCTTTTTGGCTTCTGCAGCAGCAGCCAATACTTTTTGCACACCTGCCGGATCCGTTGCTACGGGTTTTTCCATGAAAATGTGCTTACCCTGCCGAACAGCCTCTTCGAAATGGATGGGACGGAATCCCGGAGGTGTCGCCAGAATGACTACATCGGCCAGGGGAATGGCTTTCGTATAAGCATCGAAACCCACGAATTTATTATCCCCTACTGCGATTTTGTCGGCAGAACCCGAAGCCGTCAGGGCTTCCGTAATATTTTTCAGGCCACCTTCCATACGATCCGCGAAGGCATCGGCTACGGCGACCAGCTTGACGTTTTGTTTAGTTGACAAGGCCTGTACCGCCGCTCCCGAACCGCGACCCCCGCAACCAACCAACGCTATCTTGATTTCATCCGCTACACTTGAATTGAAGAAACCGTCAGCTTTAGACGTAAGCGGTACGGCTAATAGTCCACCAGCCAGCAACGAGCCAGCTTTCACAAAATCCCGACGAGATTTAAATTCTTTGTTCATAGAAAAGGGTTTGAGTTTAGAGTTGATTAGTTCAGTTTTCCGTTTGCAATTTTCGGTTTTCAGTTAAGTCTCGACTTGAGAGCGTCATGCCATGATCTGATTGGCTTGTTTTGCGTTTGAGACGCTTGACGACTCCTGTCCCAATTCATTGCATGACGTTATAAATCGAGGCAAGCAAGTGACGCTCTAATTGAAAACAGCAAACCGAAAACTGTAAACTTTACTGTCCCAGCATTTTCTTGAAAAACGCTTCCGCTTCTTCGGGGCTGGGTTGTTTGACGGGTCGGACGACTCGGAAACCTACGAAATCGCCGTCGGTAAGCCACCATTTCGAGCGGGGTACTTGCGGATCCCGCTGATTCCAGTCTTCTACCTGAGCCAGACGATCCGCACTACGTAGCTCGGCAGCTTTGCTTTTAAAACTGCCACCACGGGCCGTGTGATACGCCCGCGGTGCCGTACGTTCAATGATAAAACCGCTTTCAGGGCGAGCGGCCAGTTTCTCAAAATACTTGGCATCGTACATGTCCATCGTCCATTCCGACACATTTCCCAGCATATCGTACAAACCGTACGCGTTGGGTTTCTTCTGCCCTACTTTATGATAAGCATCTTTACTGTTGCTTCCGTACCAGGCAAACTGAGCCAGCGTGGCAGCCTGTACGCCCGTAGGATACGCCGTTTTACTACCCGCCCGACAGGCATATTCCCATTCGGCTTCGGTAGGCAGACGGTAGAAGATACCCGTTTTTTTCCATAACCATTTGCAGTACATGATGGCCGTATAGGGTTGCATGGAGTTGGCCGGGAAACCGCCTTCTTTTCCCATACCCCAGGTCAGGTCAATATACTGAGCCGTGGGCCGTGAGATGGCGTCTGGCTTGGGCTTTACATCTTTTTCGTCGAAACGGAAGGGGAAAAACTGATCGTGGGTAATCTCCGTGGCCGACATCCAGAAGGGCTCTACTTTAACTTTGACCTGCGGCCCTTCATCGGCCTGGCGTCCGGCCTCCGCTACCGGACTTCCCATTAAAAATTCGCCCGCCGGAATGGGAACCATACTGATTTTAACGGGTATTCCGGCAAAATCCTGTTCATACGGTTTGCCTTCCTGAGCCTGGGCTACTGATACCAGCCCCAGCGATGTAAGTATAGAAAAGGTAAGCGTACCAAGCGTATTTCGGAAAGTCACAATGCGTTGATTAAGAGGTTAACGACAGAAACGTCTTTAGTACTAATAGAAAAATACAGGGGAAACTTACTCTTCTTTGAAGAATTTTTTAAATCCTGGGGAAGTAAAGGTTTTCAAACCCGAAGGCTGATTATCCAGAATTAAGATTTCCGACTGCTCGGATTCCGCCAGTTTCAGGGCCTGTGGTACGGGTAACAGATAACAGGCCGTAGACAGCCAATCGGCCTGAGCGGCGTCTTTGGATAGTACTGTCACCTGTCGCTGATAGGTCACACCTAGTCCGGTTTTAGGAGAAACAATGTGCGAGTAATTTTTACCACCCATGCGAACGGCCTGGTACGCGTCGCCCGACGTGGAAATAGCCATTTGTTGCAGTACTAACCAACTCGCCAGTAATTCGCCCTGCTGGTTGGGCAGTTCGATACCAACCGTCCAGCCCGCATCCGGATTTTTACCAATGGCCATATTACCCGCGGCGTCACATAAACTTTCCTCAAAACCCGCCTTTTGCATGATTTCCAGCATTCGCTGGGCGGCGTACCCCTTGCCGATTGCTCCTAAATCCAGTTTAGTACCCGGACGCTTCAGCTGAATCGTATGGTTTTTCTCATCGAACTGAAGGTACTGCGTACCCGTAGTCGTCAGGGCTTTCTGGCGTACCGCTGGCGAAGGCAGTTGTTTACTCTTACGCGATTGTCGCCAGAGTTGCGTCAGTTGGCCCACGGTTACATCAAACGTTTTTGAGCTTTTCTCCCAGGCCATGCGGGAAGTCCAGAGAATGTCCCACAACGCCGGAGATACTGGAACGGCTTTTCCCGACCCCGCCGTCTGACTCAGGCGACTCAATTCCGAATCAGGCAGATAATCACTGAAAATCAGATTCAGTGAATCGACCGCAGCAAAAGCCAGCGTAGCAGCCTGAGCCGCTTGTACGGAATCAGCCGTCCAGACCTGTACCGTAAACATTGAACCCATTTTGGGTTGCTGAAAAATGAGCTTGCGAGCCTGAGCCTGCGTACTAAATGTCACCAGTACAAGCCCAACGAACAGGAGTAATTTTTTCACGTCTCAAAGCTAGATGAAATCCCCACCGTTTCTGTCCTCCACTTTCGCCAAAGCTGAGCGAATTCTATCCTTTTTGAAAAGCAGCCCGTAGTTCTTCCCGATCGTCAAAGTGATTTTTCACCCCTTTGACGTCCTGATACGTTTCGTGCCCTTTCCCCGCTAACAGAATGACATCTTTGGACTGAGCTAATGATACGGCCCGGGCAATGGCTTCCCGGCGATCCACCAGTACGGTTACTTCGGCCGGGGTATCATTCGGTACGCCTTTCTTCATATCCTCCAGAATGGCCTCCGGTTCTTCATTGCGAGGATTGTCCGAAGTCAGGATCACGTGATCCGAAAACTGACAGGCAATCCGGGCCATTTCGGGGCGTTTGGTCGCATCCCGATTGCCACCGCAACCCACCACCGTAATGATTTGTTCGCTACCCTGCCGCAGTTCGGCGATAGTTTCGAGTACGTTTTTCAGGGCGTCGGGCGTATGGGCGAAATCCACAATACCGACGATATGATCGGGCGAAATCACCTGTTCGAAGCGTCCCGGCGGTGGTTGCAGTGCCGAAAGTTCGGTCAGTACTTCTGCCGGATCCTCGTCCATGAGAACTGCCGCTCCGTATACCCCTAACAAATTATAGGCGTTGAAATTTCCAATCAACTGAAAGTGAACCTGACGGCTATCGATTTCCATTTCCAATCCGTAAATCGAATCGGCCAGTAGCTTACCTTTAAAGCTCGCTCCCGTTTCCAGCGAGTACGTTTCCCGACGGGCTACGGTATTCTGCACCATGATGCGGCCCCTAGGATCGTCGGCGTTTACCAGAGCAAAGGCCGTTTTCGGTAGCTGATCAAAAAAGCCCTTTTTCGCTTTAATGTAGGCGTCGAAGGTCTTGTGAAAATCCAGGTGATCGTGGGTAATGTTCGTGAAGATTCCTCCCGCAAACTGAACACCCGCGATGCGTTGCTGTACCACCGCGTGCGAGGAAACTTCCATAAAGACGTGCGTACAGCCTTTATTCAGCATTTCCGCCAGCAGGGCATTCAGCGTCAGCGAATCGGGCGTGGTATGCGTGGAGGGAATAATCTCGTCCTCCACCTGATTCTGTACCGTCGAAATCAGTCCGCAGCGGTGACCCAAGGCCCGAAATAATCGAAATAACAGCGTTACGGTCGTCGTTTTTCCATTGGTACCCGTCACTCCCACGAGTTTGATTTTCGATGAAGGTTGTCCGTAGAAATTCGACGCCGCAAAGCCCATGGCCCGAGATGCATCTTTCGACTGGATATAAGTAACCCCTTCCTGTAACGTTTCGGGCAATCGCTCGCACAGAATCGCCGTGGCTCCCAATTCAATGGCTTTTGGTATAAAATCGTGACCATCGACCTGGGTACCGGGAATGGCCACAAAGAGCGTACCGGGAACGACTTTTCGGGAATCAAAGGTGATGGTACTGATTTCCAGATCAGTGGACCCTGCCACTGCCTCGAGTGAAACTTTATAGAGAATGTCTTTTAAAAGCATACGGAATAGGCATTGGGCCCGTTTAGGTGCCAAAAATACGGGCTCAATTGAAAAGTGAATACAAACGATGAAGTGATTTCCGATTCAAAGCCAGAAAGCAAGCTCTTCGCTTTCTGATTCTGCCGGAGAAATTAGCTAATGCTCAGAAAATTAAGCCGTACCTTTGTAGCGTGAAAAAAACGATTGCAGTGATTGGCGGAGGAGCCGCCGGTTTTTTTGGAGCGATTGCCGCAGCGGAAACGTATCCGCAGGCCCGGGTGGTCTTGTTTGAAAAAGGACGGAATGTACTGTCCAAAGTTCGTATTTCGGGCGGGGGTCGCTGTAATGTGACGAATGCCGCCACTACGGTTGCCGACTTGCTCAAGGGGTATCCCCGGGGAGCAAAGTTTCTCAAACCCCTCTTTCCGCGTTTTTCCAATCAGCATACCATCGAATGGTTCGAGCAACGGGGGGTGAAATTAAAAACGGAAGCCGATGGCCGCATCTTTCCGACGACAGATTCCTCCGAAACCATTGTTCGCTGTCTGCAACAACAGGCTCAGCAAGCGGGCGTTGAACTTCAGTTGAGTACCCCAATCCGCCAGATTCGTCCCGTGGCTACTGGTTTTGAACTGGTTGGCACGGATGAAACGATCTTCGCGGTGGATCGGGTGCTGGTTACAACGGGCGGACATCCGCAACTTACGGGCTATCAGTGGTTGAGCGAATTGGGGCTTTCCATTCTATCGCCCGTCCCTTCCTTGTTTACGTTCAATATCCCCGATTCCTTTACCCGCGAGTTACCCGGTCTTTCCGTTTCCGATGCTCTGGTACGACTGGCGGGTTCCAAACTGCAACAGGAAGGCCCCGTACTGATTACTCATTGGGGGTTAAGTGGTCCTGCGGTACTGAAACTTTCGGCCTGGGCTGCCCGCGAACTGGCAGAAACCAATTACCAGTTTACAAGTCTGGTGAACTGGACGAACGAAAAACCCGAAGCCGCCCGTACCTCACTAGAAGCGTTCAAAAAACTAAATGCCGGAAAGTTCGTCGCTACGGTCGCTCCCTTCGGCATTCCCAACCGTCTCTGGCGGGCCTTACTCGTTGAAAACGAGATCAAAGACCAGGTTCGTTGGGTTGATTTGAACGGTAAGCTTTTTAATCGATTACTGGAAAATCTGACCAACGGAACGTTTCAGGTACAGGGCAAAACGACTTTCAAGGAAGAGTTTGTTACCTGCGGCGGTATCGCTCTGAATCAACTTCATCCGCAAACCTTGGAAAGCAAGGCGATTCCCGGTCTGTACTTCGCGGGCGAGGTACTTGACATCGACGGGATTACGGGTGGGTATAACTTTCAGGCGGCCTGGACTACGGGCTGGATTGCCGGACAATCCATCGGCCAGGGGCTGTAGTTTAGGAATCGGCGTGCAGAATTTTGTCGGGATTTTCTTCGTAGTCTACACCCGAGAACAAATGAATGTACAACACCCGCGAGGCCCGAAAAGTAAAGGGTACGGATATGACAATCAGGGCAATGGAAACGCCAATGTACACGAAAGGCGAAGGGTCGTTGAACAAATAAAACAGTACGACTGCCGTTGCCAGAATGATACCCGTAGTCAAGCCATAGCTTACGTACATGGCTCCAATGAAGAAGCCCGGTTCGCGTTCAAACCGCAGGCCACATTCGGGGCAGTACTTATGCATCTGGTCAAACTTGGTCACGTTCCACAAGGGATACTTGAACATTTTTCCTTCCCGGCAACGGGGGCAACAGCCGCCCGCTACGGCTTCGAGTTTACTGCGTTTCATAGGTAACAAGTGATTATAGGGTCAGGTGATTATTAGTAATTATTTATAATAGTTCGTCCCACTCAAACGGCTGGTAGCTTAGTCCGTATCGTGAACGCCCTGATTCCCTTACAAGTCTACCCTAAATCGCTTCCGCGTGTAATGACTTTGGTCAGTTTAGGGTAAATAACGTCGTAGGGCACCGTACGTCCATGTTCCGGCAAGGGCCGCCAACAGGGTGATTAGTACGACGGAATAACCAGCTCCAATCTGGGCGAACAACGGGCCGGGACAGGCTCCGGTTAAGGCCCAGCCAAAACCGAATAGCAATCCACCGTAGATTTGTCCCGGTTGAAACACTTTGTCCGAGATTCGAATCGGCTCGCCCGTTAAGGCTTTGACTTTCAATCGTTTCAATAGAAATACGGACACCATGCCCGTCAGTACGGCCGAGCCAATAACGCCATACATGTGAAAGCTTTCCAGCCGGAACATTTCCTGAATCCGAAACCAGGAGACGATCTCAGCTTTCACAAAAACAATGCCAAAAAACATTCCAACGATCGCATACGGTACTAACGAACCCAGCGAAAGGCGGGCTTTCTGCTCGTTCGATACGGCAGGGATAAATTCTTCCGATTCGGTTTTCATCGTGTTCAAAACGTAGTAGGAGTTACAAAGACAAAATCCAGGGCAGACCGAGCCAGGTCATCAGGAAGCCGCCGATCATGAAACACACCGTTGCCACCAGCGAGGGCCATTGCAGGTTAGATAATCCCATGATAGCGTGACCGGAAGTGCAGCCCCCCGCCCATCGGGTACCAAAACCGACCAGAAATCCTCCGACTACCATCAGGATGAACCCGCGAAGGGTAAGCAAAGCGGACCAGGAAAATAAGTCTTGTGGAATGAGTCCACGAAAGTCCGTTACGTGTTGAGCAGTCAGAGCCTGTTTTGTCGCCGGAGCAATCTGAATGAACCCGGGATTGGACAGAAACGTACCCGCCACCAGGCCACCCACGAATACGCCGCCCACAAAGAAGAGATTCCAGCTTTCCTTTTTCCAGTCGTACTGAAAAAAGGGAATTCCGGCGGGCAGACAGGCCGCACAAATGTGCCGTAGTGACGAAGAAATACCGAAGGTTTTATTGCCCAACAGGAGCAGAATCGGTACGGTCAGTCCAATGAGCGGACCCGCTACGTACCAGGGCCAGGGTTGCGTAAGCCATTCCATGAGGAGACGAGAAAAATACAGAGGTCTTAATCTGAAAGGAAAGCTTCATCCCTGTATACAGGGATGAAAATCGTTCAAAAGGTATCCTTTTGAACGAATAAAACTCAGTCCGCATCCACGATTTTCCTGAACGCGTGACCGAGTTTTTTCAAGTCTTACTCAGCCAGTTGTCCGCTAGCCGTCGGTATATTGGTTTTGGCAATTGCTCCAAAGCCACCCGCCACTTCCCGTACCTGATCATACCCGCGAGCTTTGAGAATGGAAGCCGCAATCATGGAGCGATAGCCGCCCGCACAGTGTACGTAAAAAGGCTCGTCTTTCGGAAATTCAGCCATCTGTTCGCTCAGGGAAGCCAGGGGGACGTTATCGGCACCCGCAATGTGGCCACCTTCGAATTCAGTAGCTTTACGAACGTCTTTGACTATCGTTTTTTCGGGATCAAAACCAGCCGAAAACGTTTCCGCCGATACAGATTCAATCTGATCTACTTCTTTGTTTGCGGTCCGCCAGCTTTCCATACCCCCTTCCAGGAAGCCCAGTACCTGATCATAACCCACCCGCGAAAGCCGCGTAATGACTTCCTCTTCGCGACCCGGTGAGGTGACCAGTAACAGGGGTTGATTGATGTCAGTGATGAGCGTGCCTACCCAGGGAGCAAAGTCGCCGTCGATACCAATGTTGATACTCCGGGGAATGAAGGCCTGGGCAAACTCCTGAGCTTTCCGCGTATCGAGTACCAAGGCTCCCGTCTCATTCGCGACAACCTCGAACGCTTCGGGTGAAAGCGGGTGATTACCCCGTTTGAGTACCTTCTCGACTGGCTCCGTACCCGCCTTGTTCAGGCGAACGTTTTCGGGGAAGTACGCGGGCGGCGGCGTTAGTCCATCCGTCACAGCGGTTATGAATTCTTCCTTGCTTTGCGGTTGCAGGGCATAGTTTACTTCTTTCTGATTACCCAGCGTATCAAAAGTTTCCTTACTCATGTTTTTGCCGCAGGCCGAACCCGCTCCATGAGCGGGATACACGATGACGTCGTTGGGCAAAGGCAGAATTTGGGAACGCAGGGAATCGTAGAGCATACCAGCCAGATCGTCCTGCGTGAGGTCGGCTTTCTGGGCTAAGTCCGGGCGACCTACATCGCCAATAAATAGTGTATCACCCGTGAAAATGGCGTTTTTTTCCCCGTTTTCGTCCAGTAACAAAAAGCAGGTTGATTCGAGGGTGTGACCCGGCGTATGCAACACGCGAATGCGGCAGTCACCCAATGAGAACTCCTGACCATCTTCGGCAATTAAGGCTTCAAAGGCAGGAGCAGCATTCGGACCGTAGACAATGGGAGCTCCCGTTTTCGCTGACAAATCCACGTGACCCGATACAAAATCCGCGTGGAAGTGGGTTTCGAAGATATACTTGATCGTTGCTCCGTTACGAGCGGCTTTGTTCAGATACGTCTGCACTTCCCGCAGGGGATCAATAATAGCGGCCTCGGTGCCCGACTGGAGGTAATACGCTCCCTGAGCCAGACAGCCCGTATAAATTTGCTCAATGATCATAACGATTCGTCGTGTTGTTGAAGTAAAATGGGGGAAAGCTTTTACGTAATCAATGCGTTTACATACTGGCTTTCTGACGAATAACCTGCTCCATTTGCTGAGCCGTTAGTACGCCCGATTGTCGCCAGAGTTGCTGGCCGTTCTGGTACAGGGCCAGCGTCGGTACCGACTGGATTTGCAGTTGCTGAGCCAGAGCCGGATTTTTATCAATGTCAATTTTGACGACCGTTAACTGATCACCCAGTTTCTCCTTGACTGCTTTCAGGTACGGAGCCATCATTTTACAGGGTCCACACCATTCGGCAAAAAAGTCGATCAGTACGGGTTTATCCGATGCGATGAGTTGTTGAAAGTTTCCGTTCATGGATGGAAGTGTTTAGGGTTTTGAGTTGAGTGTTTTGAGTTTTCTCAACAGGGTTCAGTTTTAACCACACAGGTACTCAAAGTTTGGCACGGAGGTACCATTAAGTTATAAACGTCGCGTCTTTATTTCTGCTTCGTTCTTGGCGAAAAACAACCCAAAATGCCAAACACTCAACTTTAAACGCTCCTACTAAAACCGTACCTTTTCCCGAATGACTCGTTCGAGTTTATCGGCGTAGATACCGCCCGCCTGCCGCCAGAGTTGCTTGCCTTTCTGGTACAGAATCAGAGTAGGTACGGAATCTACTTTAAGGTGTTTTTTCAGGCCCATGTTCTTCTCGGCGTCAATTTTAATAATGGTCAGATCGTCACCGAAAATGTCCTTTACTGTATCCAGTTCGGGAGCCATCTTTTTACAGGGCTTGCACCAGTCGGTATAAAATTCGAGCAATACGGGCTCGTCCGAGGCGATGATTTCTTCAAATGTTCCGTTCATAAAAGTCTTCTGTCTATACTAAATTGTTTCGGAAATTCGGGTTTAAAATACTAACTCTTTTAACAGAATACCCGTTCCCATCAGTAAGGTAAACCAGCCAAAGGCCGGCTTGAGTACCTGGCCGGGAATGCGTCGGGAAAGCCCCGTACCCACCACCACGCCCAGTAAAGTCAGACTGGTAAATTCCCCAAGAAATTTCCAATCCATGGTATGTTGACCCAGATCACCCAGAAATCCGATACAAGAATTAATGGCAATGATCATTAGGGAAGTACCCACGGCAAGCTTCATCGGCAGCCGTACGAAGTTGGCCAGTACCGGAATGATCAGAAAACCACCCCCGACGCCCACAAAACCCGTAAGCGTACCCACCAGCAGTCCTTCGACGAAGATGAGTGGATAGTTCAGCCGCTTTCGGATTTCTTCGCCCGTATCGATCCGCTCCCGTCGTCCGCGAATCATCGACTGAGCCGATAACACCATCAGTACCGCAAAGAGCAGCATCATCAGTGTACTTTTCGTTACCACCCAGCCATTGCTTTCCATCACGACTTCGGGCAGGGCCGGAACGAGGTATTTCCGAGAAATAAACACCATCATAAACGATGGAAACGAGAAAAACACCGCCGTTCTGGGGCTGGCGAGTCCTCGCCGCAGGTAATCAACCGAGCCGAGCAGCGAAGCCGAGCCCACAATCAACAAACTATAAGCCGTAGCAATTGACGGAGGCAGCTTAAAAATGTAGACCAGCACGGGTACCGTCAGAATCGAACCGCCACCGCCTAACAAACTGAGTAATAAGCCAATGAGTACGGCTAAACTAAAACCTATAATCTCCATACTACATGCGGCATTCGCAGTTCTCAATGCAGGCAATCAGCTTGAGTACGTCCCGTTCTTTTAACGAATAATAGCGATTCTGTCCTTCCTGCTCGGCCCGTAAAATGCCTTTCAGCTTCATATTGATCAGGTGGTGCGAAAGCAGCGACTGCTCACATTCCAGCACGCGGGCCAGCTCGTTTACACTCATCCGTTCCTGGGTGCCGAGTAAATCAATGATGGCCAGCCGGGTCGGGTGAGCTACGGTTTTCAAAATGAATGCCGCTTTTTCGAGTTTTTCCTTACTCTGATTTTTTTCAGTGATCGTCATACCATGTCTTGAATGATCGCTCAAATATATGAACATACTTTCATATATTCCTATTGATTCAATTTCATTACTACAATTTCCCGAGTATCCGCGTATTTTTATCCCTTCAATTCTTAACCAAATCCGTATGCTCATCGCTGCCATCGTCGTGTATTTACTCCTGAATCTGGGGGTTGGCCTCTGGGCGTCTCGACGGGTGAAGAATACGGAAGACTTTGTACTGGCCGGACGGAAACTCAATTTTGCCCTGGCCTCGATGGTGACCTTTGCTACCTGGTTCGGGTCGGAAACGATGATGGGAGCACCGGGACGTTTTGTACGGGAAGGATTTCTGGGGGTGATTGAAGATCCGTTTGGAGCGGGCTTGTGTCTGGTATTGGTTGGACTGTTTTACGCCCGGATCTTTTACCGCTGGAACATCATCACCTTCTGCGATTTTTTCGGGTTACGGTACGGAAAGTCCGCCGAACTGCTCTCGGCATTACTGATTGTTCCCTCCTATTTCGGCTGGATTGCCGCCCAGCTGGTTTCCATGAGTATCATCGGACAAACCGTTTTTGACGTACCCATGTCCACGGGTATCTGGGCCGGAGCGGGCCTTGTCATGGTGTATACGCTGACGGGCGGGATGTGGTCGGTATCCATTACTGATTTTCTGCATAATATCATCCTGATCGCCGGACTGGTTATTCTACTGGTCATTTTATGGATGGAAACCGATAACGTAAGTGCCGTATTCGCCCGACAATCCGATGGCTTCTTTCGCGTCATTCCGCACCGATTTTCCTGGCACGACTCCACCGAGTACGTCGTTGCCTGGATTACGATTGGCTTAGGCTCGATTCCCCAACAGGATGTTTTTCAACGGGTTATGGCAGCAAAAGATGCCAATACGGCCGTAAAATCCGCCGTTACGGCTGGTCTTTTGTACTGGACGGTGGCGTTCTTTCCCTTGCTCATTGCCTTGATGGCGGTGCAACTTCATCCCGAACTTTTGCAGGGTGATCCGCAGTTGATTCTTCCCAACATGGTACTCCAGCACGCTCCGCTAGCCGTTCAGATTCTGTTTTTTGGAGCCTTGATTTCGGCCTTGCTCAGTACCACGTCGGGGGCAATTCTCGCCCCGGCGGCGGTGGTAGGCGAAAACCTGGTTCGCCCTTTTTTGCCAAAGCTGACCGATCAGCAACTTCTGCTATCCATTCGGCTTTCCGTACTAGGCGTCACAGCGGCGGCGGTCTGGATGGCCCTGGAACAACAGGATGTGTTTGAGCTAGTCAGCGAATCTTCGGCCTTTAGTCTGGTATCGCTGTTTATTCCCATGACGGCGGGGCTATACTGGAAACGGGCTTCACTCGCGGGTTGTCTACTCTCCATGAGTCTGGGGCTGCTTAGCTGGATGCTGGCTGCGTATCTAAATACAACCACGAACCCGATTGTGTACGGATTACTGGCCAGTGGCGTAGGGATGTGGGGCGGATCGCTGGTATTTCGGCAGCGGGGGAAAGTAACGGATTCCTTGGGTTGAATGCCGTATTCGTCTGCTGTTTCGGATTATAAATCCTAGGGTTAAAACCCCAGGCTAGTGAAATGGAACCCCGTTGGGGTTCTTACCTCCGCTGTTCCAGATTTGCAATCTGGCACTATCCTGTAGCGAATTTATAATTCGCTAGTTTGTAAATCTAAACGAGCGGAGTACTAAACAAAACTACCCGAAGGCTCTTAAACCTTCGGGTAGCGGATGACATACGGAACGATAGAATTGACCGGTTAATCCACAATCATCTTAAATCCTTCTCCGTGGAGATTGATGAGTTGAATACGTTCGTCGGACCGCAAATACTTCCGGATTTTGGTCAGGTATACGTCCATGCTGCGGGCGTTGAAATAGCTGTCGTCCCCCCAGATTGCTTTCAGAATGTAACTCCGGCTGAGCGGCTGCCCCAGGTGCTGACAGAAAATTTTCAGTAACTCGGCTTCGCGGCTGGTTAGTTTCTGCACATCGTCGCCGTGGGTGAGCGTTTGCCGTTCGGCATCGAATGTGAGGGTACCGATTTGAAAAAGGCGGTTTGACTTCTGTTCTTTTTGTTCATTCCGCTGACTCCGCCGCAGAATGGCCTCCATTCGGGCCACCAGTTCTTCCATGTTGAAAGGCTTGGTCAGATAATCGTCCCCGCCGAGTCGGAAACCTTGCAGGGTATCTTCCTTCATGGCTTTGGCCGTCAGAAAAATAATGGGAATATCCGCATTGGCCTGGCGAACTTCCTTGGCCAGCGTAAAGCCGTCTTTCTTGGGCATCATGACATCGAAAATGCACAGGTCATACGAATGCTTCACGAACTGATTCAGGGCTTCATCGCCGTCGCGGGCCAGGTCGGCCGGGTATCCTTTCAAGGTTAAATATTCCTGTAATAACGTTCCTAAATTCGGATCGTCTTCGGCGAGTAAGATTTTCATTTCTGTTGCTCTTTACGTTCAATGCTAAAAATCGGAGCGTCGGTTAGACGTACGGAAGGGTTATTTCAAAGGTACTTCCCTTGCCCGGCGTACTGTCTACTTTGATGCTGCCTTTGTGTTCATCGACAATTTTCTTTACGTAACTCAGACCCAACCCGAAGCCCTTCACATCGTGCACGTTTCCCGTCGGAACCCGGTAAAATTGCTCGAAAATGTGCCGTAAAGCCTCTTTGTTCATACCAATGCCTTTGTCACTGACCGTGATCTTTAAGGCACCGGTGGCGTTTTCGGTACGAATGCTGACATCCGTAGTTTCGCCTGAGTACTTGATGGCATTATCCAGCAAGTTAAAAATCAGGTTGGTTAAATGTACTTCATCCCCCGTAATGATCGAAGGATTAGCCTGTAAATGCGTCTCCAGAATGCCGTTACGAGCTTCTACCTGCGGACTTAGGCTGTGCACAACGGTTTCGATCAGCTCGTGCATATCCGTTTGTTCACGGTTCATCTTCACCTCTCCCCGATCAAAACGGGCGGCCTGCAAGACTTTTTCTACCTGCGAGCCCAGCCGCTGGTTTTCATCCCGAATAATGCCTAAGTACCGTTTCAACATGGTGGGTGAAGCGGCTACGGCACTATCCTCCAGCATCTGGGTAGCCAGCGAAATGGTAGATACGGGCGTTTTAAACTCGTGGGTCATGTTGTTGATGAAGTCGTTTTTCATGTCCGAAAGTTTTTTCTGCCGAACAATGGTACTCATGGCCACATAAAAACACACCCCCATCACCAAAATCAGAATTACGGAACTAATCAACGTCGTCCAGACCTGCTCGGCCAGATAACTTTGGCGTTCCGGAAAATAGACAAACAGCATATTGTCCGTCGCCAGCAAATCCGAAGGAAAGAGCTGCATACTATACCCCGCCAGCAGACGATCTTCGCGGTACCCCGGCGAAGAGGTGAAGACAAAATCGTGCGGATTGTCATCCGAACGCAAGCCATATTCAAACGGGAGATCAATGCCGCGTAACTGGAATTCATACTTCAGCAACGAGTCCAGTATAGTCATGTCCACCCGTTGTGTCAGTGGACGATCATTGGTGAGTAAGTCCAGGAACACTTCCCGCATTACTCTTGATTTCTGTTCGGCTTTCTCGTATTCCGTCAGCGGACGCGATTTACTACTATCTGCCCGCCGCAGGGACCGTTTCGGTTCTTTGACCACCACGGTTCGAGGTTTCGTCTTCGCTGGTTTCGTCGCCGTACTCTTGCTCTTTGAACCCGTTACGCGACTCGACAGAAAACGACTGACCGAGTCTTTCCGAAGCTTGGCCGTTTCTACATCCCGGCGGAGGTTGCGAAACATGGTTTCATCGTACCGTTTCTCCAATTCTTCCCGCGAACGGTCGGCCGTATTGTTTGGACCGTCATTGCGGTAATACTCACCGATATAGTGCATTTCCGCTTCCGTCAGTTGACCACTCGGACGACCCAGTACATCGGAAGGGGCCGTTACCCGACCATAAAATTCCCATTGCTGTACAATGGGGGTCTGGGAGGCATATTTGCGGGTAATCGTTGCCGGATCCGCAGTCGTGACGGGCTTGCTCGGCGATTGCTGTTTTTTATTCTTTACAATTTGGGGCGTTTTTACGGTTTTATGCGGGATCGCCAGATGCTGTAGCTGCTCCTTGCGGCGTTCGGCGGCCAACTGGCGATTGGTCAATACCGTTACCTCCACTTTTTCCAGTTTATGCACCACGGCATCCATAGCCTCGGTTACGGTCCCGTCAAACTGATCGGCCTTGGCATTCAGCGTTTCCCGAATCCCAAATACCTGAAATACCACCAGCCCAATAAGAGCCAGCGACATTAAAGCCACCAACCAACGGATTTTCTGTTGCGTCATTTTTACTTTTCGCGGGTCTCTCTACCTGTTTTATGATGACTGTTTAACGAAGGTAAGATCCAGATTCTTCCCCGGAAGATGCCAAAGTTATCAGTTTAAGCATTTTTAACAAGTCTCCGGCTCATTTGTCCCAACAAATCATGCCCAATCGTGCAACGTTGCTACCGCTTCGCTTGTCCTTGACTCACGAAACCAAACCAACTCGTTTATGCGTTTGCCATCCTTACTTGTTGCGGTGATCCTTGTATCCGCGGGCACGACTTTCGCTCAGGAAAAAAGTACTTCCAAGAAAGAGAAAGAAAAACTTCGGCTTCATTACGAACGGTCGAATGGGAATTATGGTCATCAGATTGACCGCACGTTCGACACCCAGGAGCAACTGGACCGATTCGTTGATTCGTTGAATAATACCCAGTCTCCGGGCGGCCGTACCCGAATCATCATCGGTGATGAAGCTGACGTACTGAATCGATTGGAGAAGGGCGACTATCAAGTCCAGACTTTCCGTACGCCCAAACCACCTAAGGCTCCCAAAGCTCCCCGCACCTACCGCAACGACGAACCACTCGCCCGGGGCGAGTGGGAGAACTTCGATCAGGAAATGGAACGCTTCGGACGCGATATGGAACGCTGGGGTAAAGATTTTGGGGAGAAGTTCGGCAACGAATTCCGGTACCGGGCTCCGCAATTGAAGCGACAGCTGAACCTGGCTCCGCAGGTACTGACTTGGGAAGGGGGCAGTTCGTCCAGCACCGTACGTAGCCTGAGCGTTTATCCGAACCGGCCCTTCAATCAGACTCTCAACCTCCGTTTTACGTCTCCGGTCAAGGGTGACGTAACGATTCTGGTTACGGATGTAAAAGGGCGTGAAGTAGCCAAAGAAGTAGTGAAAGATTTTGAGGGCGATTTTGTAGGTCAGATCACGCTGACGAAAAAAGCCGAAAAAGGAACCTTCTTCGTGACGGTTACCCAAGGTGAAGACGGCACCGTCAAACGCGTGGTGATTGAATAAGGAGTGCTTCGTAAGCAAACCAAAGAGCTGGCAACGGTTACGTTGCCAGCTCTTTGTATTTTAAAACCGAGATCCCATTAACTATCAATCAACAACTAGTAGCTATCACCCCCCCCCGCCCTGCAGCACAAAATTCATCTCCCCCAAAGA
>NZ_JBMDWJ010000030.1:0-74336 GCF_048595215.1 Siphonobacter sp. | reverse complement strand
CAATCGCCGAGTTCGACGCGGATGCGTTCGGCCAGGCGGGTGTTTTCGGTTTTTAGGTCATTGACCTGGGCTTGCAAGGCGGATGCTTTTTTCTTGCTCACGCAGGACTGACTCACAACTGCCACCGACAGGGCCATCATTACCAATACTTTTCTCTTGGTTCTAAAACTAATAATTTAAAGTGGATGTGTTAAAAGCATTTCATTTTATCTTGCAAATATATCAGACTGATTTTTAGTATGCTATTACCAGATATACGGGATTTTGCACGAAGATGGTTCTTTCTAGCCTGGAAAAGTACATTTTCTCTAGCAGGTACGCTCGCCTCGACCGTGGAGCGTTACCCTCCCAGCACGCTCCACCCCCTAGTACCAAGTCAGCATACGAGCATGTCTCTTAAGTACAGAAACGAGTAATTATCGAGCGGTATTGAAACTACGTTTGACTTTTTTATAAAAAGTTCAAGAGCTATTTTATAGCCACCTACATCTCTAAAAGATAAACTTTCTTCTCAGAAAGCTAACGGAAGGTTGACCCGTTGAATACGTATTTGTTTCCGAACTAGTAAAGTCAGTTGATTAGCGTTTAGTAACAAATCGAACCATCCGTTTCCCTTGAGAAGTTAGCTGTCAAATATCGTTTGATCTAAAATTAAAAAGCACGGCTGAATACTCAGCCGTGCTTTTTAATTGATGCGTATATGGTTACTCTTCTTCACCAGAAGTAGCTGCCGTACGCGGAGCTTTATCTTTCAATGAAAGCTCATAGCCGCTAATACCTTCTTCTTCATACGAGAATGGTTTGATTTCAAACGTATAATCATACGCTGAGTAATCAAGACCCACTTTGTCAAAAATAGCTCCTAAAGCGATGCCATGACCACGGCCACTTTTAGCAACGGCAAAAGCATCCGTATCGGCATCATCAGCCTTTACCAGGAAGAAAGAGCCAACGCCTCTTTTCCGTTCCTCCGTACCTACTTTGAATTTCGCAGAGCTAGGATCAGCTTCCAATAATTCAAGTACGGCTGGGGATAAAAGTAATTTCCCCTTTTTAGAAATTGAGGTAGTAACTGCTTCTTTTGATTTGGATGATTTCTTCTTTTCTTCTACATTATCAGTGGGAGAAAAGAAAAGAATTGATTTTTTTTTCATGAAGGATAAAATAATTAATTGTGCTGCTTGTGTATTGTAACGAAACAAATATCAGTTTTATGATTAAAAAATCAAATTCCTACCTGTAGATAAATTAAATTATTTCGGCAAAGGCATTTTAGATGTTGCTCGGAAAAGCAATAATCGGCTAGGATTGATTTTGTATCTAAAGAATAGAGAACTCAATACAAGGGTTATTTGTTTTTTAATGACACTTTACTTTTCGAGTACCCAAGTTACGAAAATCAAATTTTGAGTAAATAGACGCAAAAAATACGGATTCGTTTAATCATTTATCGGGCTTTAATTGAATTTTATAAAGGCAACCCTGTAGCGTAATTTTTTTTATTTTTTTTCATCCTGCTCGAATAGGGATCTTTTTGCATAAGCCAGTTTTCCATTTACTCTGTGCTGAAAAGAAGCGTTTGCGTTTTGAAAGAGCCGTGGATACAAGATGATTTTTATTCCTATCAGCGGGCTGAATGCGTTCGTAAAGCTTAGAAATCGGCGAAGGAATGTGATCTAGATCAAGGAAGTTCGCTTAAAATGCCACAACTTGCTGACGCTGCGGATTCCCCAAGGTACGCGTGATACGCACTGGCGAAGTCTTTTTAATAAATACTGTATATCCTAAAATTGAGCTTGCCCTCTTTTATTTTTATATCTACCATGAACAAACAACGTTTATTTTTCCGTACCTGGCTTCCCATGCTGGTGATGACGTGTTACCTGATGGCTTGCGGGGATGGGAATGATCCTAAACCAACGGAGCCTAATCAGTATCTGGTACAGGCAGAGACCATAAAAACCTTAAGCAAAGAGGAAGTTGCCAAAGCGGTAGGGTCTAATCCCTTATATCAGGCCCTGGTGCGTTATGGCGTGACTACCTATCGAATTACGTACAAAACGAAAGATACGGATGGGAAAGAAGTTCAGGCTTCGGGGGCTCTGGTCATTCCAACCTTAGCACAGGGAGCCAGTGGCGTACCGATGATTAGTTACCAGCATGGTACCTTATCGAGCGAATCGCAGGCTCCTTCTAATTTTGGTTCGGGGACAGATTCGCAACTAACGACCTTAATGGCTTCACTGGGCTATGTTGCTGTCGCACCGGATTATATCGGTTACGGCGTTTCAAAAGATCTGGCTCATACGTACGAACATCGGCAGGGTCTTTCCCAGGCTAGTCTCGATTTTCTGCGGGCAGCCAAGGAATATTTTGCTAAGAACAATACGACTGCTTGGGACAAACGTCTGTACTTAACCGGCTATTCCGAAGGAGGCTATGCGACGATGTCTTTGTTGAAAAAAATTGAGGAAGAAGCGAGTGGTGAGTTCACTCTACGGGCAGTTTCGGTAGGTTCAGGAGCGTATAATAAGACGGCTTTTATGAAGTCGATCATTAACGAAACCACGACTACTAAAACGGCTGGGTACAACCGTTTGTATGCCTGGGTTTTATTGACTTATAATCGTATTTATGGCCTCAACCGTCCGGCTAGTTACTATTTTAAAGAGCCGTATGCTTCGCAAATTCCGGCGACTGTTAAGCACGTAAGTGATTTGGGTCAGTTGACAATTAATACCAATATTACGAATACGTTTACGGATGCCTTTAAGAAGGCGGTGAATGACGGTACAGAAACCGGTTTCCTAAATGCGGTAAAAGATAACGACGTTTACGATTGGAAGCCTAAAACACCGCTCTGGCTATATCACGGAACGGCGGATGATCTCGTCCCTTTCTTTAACTCCCAGAGTGCGGCTGAAGCCATGGCAGCTCGTGGGGCAACGACTGTTCGATTGTTTCCCATTCCCAATGCCAATCACGAGGGAGGCGTTGTTGGATACGCTTCGGGAACGATCAGCTTGCTTAGCACTTTTCCCTAAGTACTGACCGATTCCCTACTGAAAAGGCCGCTTTCATACTCAAATGAAAGCGGCCTTTTTTATGAGTAAGGTTAAGGCATCTTTTGCAAGCCTTCCCAGCGAACCTTCCAATGTTTGGGTAAGCCAGGATTGGTTTGTGTATTCCCATCGAAACCAGCACAGAGTACGGCAGCGGCGGTGAGTAACCCGCCATTTCCGGGTAGGTAGATCCGTAAGCGGCCGTCCTGAAAATTATGACCGTTGGGTAAATAGGTATTCTTCTGAACCGGCATTAGCAAGGCTTCAATGGCTCGTTCGGGCTGGTACAGGCGAATGGCCGTCAGGGCCGTTAGGGGAAAATCCCAGCCCCAGGTATGATCCCAGTTCCATTGTTTCCAGATGACGTTGAGTGTACGGTGCATGGTTGACGAATCCGTACCCGCCTGTAAAGGCATCATGCCTAAGGTCCCCAGTACCGCCGGGTGATCGATCATGCGTTCGGGATTGGTGTACGAATCGGGAGCACTTTCCGTCGCCAGATACACACCGTCTTTCTGAGGTAAAGGCGAAAGTTTTTGCAGAACCTCATCCCATTCTTTTTTACGGGAAAGCTTTTGTCGCTCACGCCACTGTTGGGCGGTTTCCAGAGCCCAACGCCAGTACGCCAGCTCGAAGGTGGGATTGTAGGTTTCTTCGGGTTTAAAACATTCCTGAGCCGGAATCAGCCCCTTGCCGAGTACGTAGCGATCGCCTTCTTTCGTGGCATACGAGGCCATGAACGTTGCCGTTTGATCGACCAGTTCCGCGTACTTTTTCAATACCGCCGGATTCTCCTGGTTTCGGTAACATAATTCAGCCAGATAAATGAAATGCGGCTGTTGCCAGATCAGAAAGGCTCCTACCGACGAAGGCGTTTCATTGCCTTCCGGATCGGTCATTTTTTGCCAGCGTACGCCCTGGTACCCCTGCCGCTGGGCAATTGCCCGGGCTTTTTCGACCGTTTTCTGGTACCAGTCCAGGCTTTTCTCCATAAGATCAGTTCGACCCCATAACGCAAAATGAACGCCGTGCCACCAGTGCATTTCCAGGTGCGGCTTTCCGTACCAGCTATTGTACATAAGGCCCGTTTCCTGCGGCGGCATGGCCTGGGTACAATTGATTTTGGTTAGATACTGGGAAAGAATAATGCGTCGTTCGAGTTCTTTGGCACGGGGGTCGGCAGTGCCCGAAAAATCGATCGCCGCTCCGGAAGTCCAGAACTTTTTCCAGTCGTTGCTACTGCTGGTTTGCGTTTGAGCAAAACTCGGAGCCGCACCCGCCTGAGGCGTAAAAAGACAGCTAAGGCTAAGACTCGGTTCCGTGCTACTCAAGAGAAATTCGTGGGATTGAGCAGCCTGTAGGGTAGCTTTTCCTGCCCAATTTAAAACTACTGAATAACGATCCTGATCTAGCTGATGATCAACCTGAGCCGTAGTAGCGGCTTGTTTAACGATACGCGAGGTATGCTGATTTGACTGCGTATAATTCGCTCCTGCATCCACAAATTGATTGGTTGGGTACGGAAACCGCAGACGAACTTTCAATCGATTTTGAGCCAGTAAAGGCGACTGAATCTGAGTAGCAACGGCATCCTGCGTCTGGTGGCCGTAGGTCAGTACGTCCACGGGTATTCCTTCCAGTTCAAAATGACTTTTTACGGCCCCGGTCCACATATTCAGCTCTTGACGAATATTTTTTAGATCACCGGCTTGGGCTTCTGAACCGTCCTTTTTCAGTAGTACCAGTCCCAGATTACCCAACTGCAGCCGATGCGGATTTTGTCGGACGAAATCTACGGCCTGTTTCTCACGGGTGCTTGTACCCCTTTGAACGGCATACGTTACCTGACGACCCTGATGCGGATACGGTTTCAACGATTCTTGAAGGGTATAGTTTTCAGGATTGGGAAAGCTGTGCCAACCCCACTCCGATTGCGTACCCAGTGGTACGCCCTGAGCGTAATACGAAGGAAACGTTTGCAACCCCGTAGCATCGACAGTAAAGGCGAAACTGCCATTTCCCACCGAAACGGAAGCCAGCGTATCCATCTTCCTAATAATGACCGAGTGCCGCTCCACAAGGGCTTTACGATCAATGCGTTGGGCGAATAAAGAACAGGGTAAGAGTACGAAAGTCCAGAGGTATTTTTTCATCAGTCCAGCGAAGTAGGTTACCGGAGAGACGATGAAGGGGCGGGCTTGCCCTGTAGGAAATGAAAAAAGGCAGACACTAGCGTCTGCCTTTTCTATAGCTTAATTATAATCAATTACGATCCACACATCTCACATCCGTCCGGATCATCCAACGAGCAGGCAATGGCTGCCTTCGCGTCTTCTTCGGACCATTTCACGGGCTCCACTTCTTTCGTAGCTAGAGCGGCCTGAGCTTCTGGCGTGGCCAGGTAGTTCATGGCTTTTTCGTGGACGGTTGCCGTGCTGGGCTGAATCGCGACCTGAGCCTGCGTTTCCACCGTAAACTTGATGGCGTCGGCAGCGGCTTTGGTACGCAGGTAGTACATACCTGTTTTCAGTCCCCGCTCCCAGGCGTGGAAGTGCATGGACGTGATTTTACCGAAGTTGGCATCCGTCATGTGGATGTTCAGCGACTGGCTCTGGCAGATGAATGCTCCCCGGTCGGCTGACATATCAATGATGGTTTTCTGCTTGATTTCCCAGACCGTCTTGTAGAGTTCTTTCAGGTTCGCCGGGATTTCAGGGATATTTTGCACGGAACCGTTGGCCGCGATAAGTTTGTTTTTCATCGTTTCGTTCCACAAGCCCATTTTTACGAGGTCACGCAAGAGGTACTTGTTTACGACTACGAATTCACCGGAAAGTACCCGACGTACGTAGATGTTCGACGTAAACGGTTCGAAACATTCGTTATTACCCAGAATCTGGCTTGTCGAAGCCGTAGGCATCGGAGCAACCAGCAGGGAGTTACGAACCCCATGGGTTTTTACTTTTTCACGCAGCGATTCCCAGTCCCAGCGATTGGATGAAGGCTTCACGCCCCACATATCGAACTGGAATATACCTTGTGAAATGGGGCTCCCCGCCCAGGTTTCGTACGCACCGTATTTCTGAGCCTCTTCCATCGAAGCCTCCATGGCTCCAAAGTAGATGGTCTCAAAAATGTCTTTATTAAGCTGACGGGCTTCTTCGCTTTCAAACGGCATACGCAGTTGTACGAAGGTATCCGCCAGACCCTGTACGCCTAAACCAATCGGACGATGACGTTTGTTCGAACGCTCGGCTTCGGGTACGGGATAATAGTTGATGTCGATGATTTTGTTGAGGTTACGCGTAGCAACTTTTGTAATCTCATACAGTTTTTCGTGGTTGAAACGCAGGAATCCATCCTCGCCTTTTTCCACAAATTTGGGCAGGGCCAGTGAAGCCAGGTTACATACCGCTACTTCATCCGCTGCCGTATACTCGATGATTTCCGTACAGAGGTTCGAAGATTTGATCGTACCCAGGTTTTTCTGGTTCGATTTGCGGTTGGCGTGATCTTTGAAGAGCATGTAGGGCGTACCCGTCTCAATCTGAGATTCCATGATCTCAAACCAAAGATCCTGAGCTTTTACCGTGCGGCGGGCTTTGCCTTCGCGTTCGTATTTTTCGTAAAGAGCTTCAAATTCGTCACCGTATACATCCGATAAACCAGGGCATTCGTGGGGGCACATCAATGACCAAACGTCATTGTCTTTCACCCGCTTCATGAATAAATCGGGTACCCAGAGAGCGAAGAATAAATCGCGGGCCCGGAGTTCTTCTTTACCGTGGTTTTTCTTCAGTTGCAGGAAGTCAAAAACATCGGCGTGCCAAGGTTCAATGTACATGGCGAAAGAACCCTTCCGTTTTCCACCTCCCTGATCGACGTAACGAGCCGTATCATTGAATACCCGAAGCATCGGCACGATACCGTTCGAAGTACCGTTCGTACCCTTGATGTAGCTACCCGTCGCCCGAATGTTATGAATACTCAAACCAATACCACCGGCTGACTGCGAAATCAGAGCACACTGTTTGAGCGTATCGTAGATTCCGTTGATACTGTCGTCCTGCATGGTGAGCAGGAAGCAGGAAGATAACTGAGGTTTCGGTGTACCGGCGTTGAAAAGCGTTGGCGTAGCGTGCGTAAACCAGCGTTCAGAGAGCAGGTTATACGTTTCGATTGCCGAGTCAATGTCATTTCCGTGAATACCGATGGCCACCCGCATCAGCATGTGCTGCGGACGCTCGGCAATTTTACCGTTGACTTTCAGTAAGTACGACTTTTCAAGCGTCTTGAAACCGAAGTAATCATAACCGAAATCACGATCGTAAATGATGGTAGAATCAAGCAAGGCCGCGTGCTTCTTCACTACATCGTACGTTTCCTTAGAAATCAACGCAGCATTTTCGCTCGTTTTAGGATCGATGTAATGATACAGCTGCTTCATCGTCGCCGAAAACGACTTCTGCGTGTTCTTATGCAGGTTAGAAATAGCGATGCGAGCCGCCAGCGTCGCGTAGTCGGGGTGACGCGTAGTGAGGGAGGCGGCTGTCTCAGCGGCCAGGTTGTCAAGCTCTACCGTATTTACGCCGTCGTAAATACCGGATACGACCTTCATGGCTACCTCGATGGGTTGGACAAAGGCGGGATCTAAGCCGTAACACAGGCGTTCGATCCGGGCAGTAATTTTGTCAAACTTCACCGATTCGCGTCGGCCATCTCTTTTGATAACGTGCATATTTTCAGCAAATTAGAAGATAGATGAAAATTACTCTATTTCTTAATTGGATAGATATATTAAGCTGAAGCATTACCCACAGAGGGGTATATCCTAAAAACTTGGACCAATAGCTTCAGTGGAGGATACCAGTAGTTGGCGAAGCATGCTTTCTGAATGTGAAATTAATGTTAAGTCGCCAATAACTTCTACTCGGAAAGGGTAAAAAAAAATATAAAAAATAAAGTTCATTCAGAGCCAAAAAGTTACCCTTTCGAATGATCGTTCGTATTTGGATTTCCGTATGAGAATGTGTATACGAAGAATATTTTTTATAGAATAAAAAAGAAAACATCGGGACAACCTTTGTTACATTCCCAAAAGATGATTATTTTTGCGGCCTATTTGTGCAAAGATCGTAACTGACTAACAATCAATATAATGGCTAAAGCAGATATTCATCCTGAGTACCGCGAGGTGGTATTTTGGGACCTTTCCAGCGATTACAAATTCCTGACCCGCTCTACGTCTACGACGAAAGACACGGTTGAATTTGAAGGCAAAACGTATCCCGTAGTGAAAGTCGAGGTTTCTTCACAATCTCACCCTTTCTACACTGGCAAAAACGTACTGCTCGATACGGCTGGTCGCGTTGATAAATTCAACAAACGTTACGGCAAGAAATAGTCTTCGTTCCGTAACGACCGTTCAAAAAGGGAATCCTGTAATCTACAGGATTCCCTTTTTACATGATATGCCTTATGTTTTATTTCGTTCTGGGCTTGAACTGCCAGATTTTCCCGGGTCCTTTTTTACCCTCACTCGAAAGGAAGAGGGTACCATCCGGGGCAAAACAAAGACCCTCGGGCTGTTCGAATACCTTCGGGTCCAGTTTTTCGATGGCTACAAAATTGCCGCCTTTCCGGTCGAGTACCAGTAATTTATGGCCGACCGAAGCGAGAATGTACACTTCCTTGGTTTGAGGGTGCGTCGCAATGGCCGAAGGTTTGAACTCCGTATCTTTTCCCGTCAGACCGACTTCTTCAAAACTTTTCTTCCGTAAGACAATTCCTTTCCAGGAAGCATTTTTCTGCGGATCGTAGAAATACACGTACCGTTCGTCTTTGGCTTTTTTGGTTTCCTTGGCTGCTACAAAAAACCAGCCGGTTTTACTATCAAATGTCAGCCCTTCCACTTCGTTCTGACCGGGCAACTGAAGATTAAAGGTTTTAATGCTCTTGGATTCACCGCTAATGACGCCGCCGGGTAAGTACGTTTGATCGAGCGTGAAAATGAAAAGCTGTCCGTCGCTTCGTAAGACGTAGAATTTGCCTTCGTGGTAAACGATATCCTCGTAGTCGCCAGCATTGCCCCAAATCCGCTGTTCGGTCATTTTCCCAGTTTGGTAATTAATCAAAAAGAGATCGCCCTGTTCGTCATTAATGGCTGCCAGCTGACCCGGTTTTACATACGTAATACCCGAAATCTCCTTTAAAACCGGGGGAAGACTCGAAACTTTTACCGGATGTTGCAAGTCGTAGTCCAGCGGTTTGAGCGTATGGGCCTGTACGGCGACCGTTTCCTTCGTCTTCTTTTCTTTTTTGGGTGACTGGCAGGCGGAGAGGAAGCTAAAAGCCAGTAGGCAGCCCAGCAGAGGTGCCGTTTTCATAAGGGTTGAATGCATCAGAGGTAAACTAGTTTGGGTTAAGCAAAGCTACTATTCCATTTTGCGGTCGGAATGGCCGAGGGATTTTTCCGGAGCAATTAAATCCCGTACCTGTTGTTTCAAGGTTTTGATTTCAGGAAAACCACCGGCTTGCTTCCGGTCAAAAATTTCCTGCCCGTTCAGATAAATTTTGAAAGTACCGGAAATTTCAGCCGGACGCAGGCCGACCTCTCCCAGCTCTTCCCAAAACGTCGTCAATAATTCCTGAGCTAGCCAGGCCGACCGCAGCAACCAGCCACAGCGAGGGCAGTATTCAATCGTAAGAATGGGTTTCATGGATTCAAGCTTCATCAGTATATATAACGAACTACAGAACGGCATCCGTACTTTGGCAAATCTTAGCATCTTTCCCGTACATTCCATCAATCTACAGCATTTTTGTGCCAACGCATGTACAGACCGGACAACGAGGGGAAGTTCTGGCCGCTCGCTTCCTAGAACAAAAAGGGTACGAGATCATCGCCCGTAATTATCGGGCCGGACGGGCAGAGGTTGACCTCATTGTACGTCGGGAACAGTGGCTGGTCTTTGTGGAGGTGAAGACTCGTACCAATCTGAAGTTTGGTTTTCCGGAAGCCTTTGTGTCGGCTCAAAAAGAAACGTTGCTACGACAGGCCGCCGATCAGTATATCTATGAAACCAACTGGCGGGGACACCTCCGCTTTGATGTAATCGCCGTAGTCGTGACGCGGAAATCAGAAGAGCTGGTACATTTTGAAGACGTCTGGTAATCATCTAGAAAAAGGGTAGCAAAGGTTTCTTTTCTTCTTTTGTAAAAAACCTCTGTTCTTACTCTATGAAAAAAGTACTGCTTTCCGCTTTGCTGAGCGTTTGTTCCTGTCTGGCTATGGCTCAGAAAACCTACGAAGCCAACTGGGCCTCCATCGATTCACGGCCCGTTCCGAATTGGTTTGAAGACGCCAAGTTTGGCATTTTTATTCACTGGGGACTATTTTCCGTACCCTCTTATGCTCCTACCGCCCGCGATGGCATGGGCGTCTACGATCAGTATTCGGAATGGTATTGGCAGAAGTGGCAGGACGCTAAAAGCAAGACCTCACCGCTGTTTCAGAAATTTCATAACCGCGTGTATGGAGCAGACACGAAGTACCAGGACTTTGTCAAAGATTTTAAAGCCGAATTTTTCAAGCCGGACGAATGGGCAAAGGTTTTTGAACAGGCCGGAGCGAAATATGTCGTATTGACGTCGAAACACCACGAAGGCTTTACCCTCTGGCCCAGTGCTCAGGCTTGGAATTGGAACGCCGTAGACGTAGGTCCGCACCGCGATTTGCTGGGTGATCTGACGTCCGCCGTCAAGGATAAAGGCTTGCACATGGGCTATTATTACTCTCTATACGAGTGGTACAATCCGCTGTACAAACAAAGCGTGAACCGTTACGTAGACGAGCACATGATACCCCAGCTGAAAGATCTGGTAACCCGGTACAAACCCGACGTCGTATGGACGGATGGCGAATGGGACCATTCGTCGGAAGTGTGGAAAAGTACAGAATTTCTGGCTTGGCTGTATAACGAGTCACCGGTGAAAGAAACTGTGGTGGTCAATGATCGTTGGGGTAAGGAAACTCGTTCGAAGCACGGCGGCATTTACACAACCGAATACGATTTAGTACACTCGGGGAATGCCGATAATACGAAATTTACGCATCCCTGGGAAGAATGCCGGGGAATCGGCGGTTCGTTTGGCTATAATCGGGCCGAGATTCTGGAGGATTATGCTACGTCGGCGGCATTGGTACACATTCTGATTGAGAAAGTGGCTCGCGGCGGCAATCTGTTACTGAATGTCGGACCCACCGCGGATGGCCGTATTCCCGTCATTATGCAGCAACGGCTGAAAGACATGGGCGATTGGCTTAATGTAAATAAAGATGCCATCTACGGTACGCGGGCCTGGGACAAGGCTCCGACTTTCAAGAAAGGTACTAAACTGTTTTTCACGCAGAAAGGAAAAGATCTGTACGTATTGACGACGGAATGGATGGATAACCTTTCAGTCGATGGTATTACTAAACCACAAAGTGTCTCTCTGCTGGGCTTTAAAGGAGCGGTGAAAACGAGTATGAAGGGGAATCAACTGACAATTGCGGCCCCGAGCGTCACGCCTGCTACGATACCCTGCCAGCACGCCTGGGTATATAAGCTGGAAGGAGCGGCCCGCTAACTTGCGGGTTTCAGAAAAAAAGGCTGGACGGAGATTTTCCCGTCCAGCCTTTTTTTTCTGAATAGTTAGGCGACCCTTCGTCTTAATTCCAGACGTTTATCCAGCCACTTTTGGGGATGTTGCTGCCAGTAGGATTCTAGTCCTGTAAACACCAGCAGTGTAGATACCGTACCAATAATCGAACCTACGTAGATATCCGCGACGAAATGCTGGAATAGGTACACGCGGGAATAAGCCCCCAGAACGGCCAGAAATAGAAATAGCCAGCCCCAGTGTTTGTTGCTTACCAGTAACGTAAGCAAACAAAACAAGGCAAAAACGGACGTTGAATGCCCCGATGGAAAGCTATTAACGCTGTGTAAGTTAAGTCCATCGACGGTATGAAAAACCCAGCCTGAGTTTTTGTAAAAGGCACTGGGCCGTAATTCTCCCGCGAAAAAACTGTGTTTCAACAGCTGCGTAAACAGGCCAGCAATGAGTAAGGATAGTATACCAGCCAGAGCCCAGCGGTACCGAACAAATACTAGTCCAATGACAATGCCAAAACCCACGGCTCCATCGGCTAAATCCGTCAGGTAATAGAAAAACTGATCCCAGAAGGGATGATTGACGCCATTAATCCACCGCATCAGTACCGTCCGATCCAGCTGGGAAAGCATACTGCCGACGACAATAAGCAATAAAATATACGGTAGGAAGAACGAATAATTCTGTCGGATCAATCGAAAAAGCATGCGAAGGAGTAGTGTTGTCGAGAATTGTTAGTGAGTAGTTGATCGTTGTTGGTTAGTAGTGCCTTGGAAAGGTTGGCATACCTGATGGATGATACATGCTAACGTAACCGAACCTCTCAACCAATAACCCTCAACCACTAACGAACCACTTAAACCTAATTATCCATTTCATTTTTATACTGCTCGAAGGCCCGGAAAATGGCTTCGGCGAGTTTATCCTGTCCGGCGTCACTGGCCAGGAAAGCCTCTTCGGTTGGATTGGACAGGTAACCCGTTTCAATCAGTACAGAAGGCGTAGCAGTAGTCCAGAGCACTAGCAGTCCGGCTTGTTTTACGCCACGACTGATGCGGTCCGCTCGCTTAAAGGCTCGTTCTACTTTCGAAGCAAAATTCACGCTGTTCGCCAGATACGCATTCTGGTAATTTTCCAGCATGATTTGCCCTAGGGGTGAATTGGGATCGAATCCTTCGTACTTCTTCTCGTAGTTCTTTTCCTGGAAAATTACGGCGTTTTCGCGTTTTGCTACGGCCAGGTTTGCCTCCGATTTGTGTAACCCCATCACGTACGTTTCCGTACCGTAGAAATCCCGGCGGGTAGCGGGCAGAGCGTTAGCGTGGATTGACATGAACAGGTCCGCTTTATTCCGGTTGGAAACGGCTCCACGTTCGTGCAATTCGACAAATACGTCCGTTTTACGGGTAAAAACGACCTTGACGTTGGGATAATGTTCTTTGATTTTTTCTCCAACGGCTAAGGCAATCGGTAGTACTACGTTTTTTTCCCGCGTACCATTTTTACCAATCGCTCCGGGGTCTTTTCCACCGTGACCAGCGTCAATAACAACGGTACGAATCGCCTCTACTTTGGGGTTCGTAACGGGAGGCCTTTCGGACACCGTATTCTCCTGGAAACTGAATAAAATCAAAACCAGCCCTAGTACGGGCCATACATTAACACACTTTAACGGGCTTTTTTCACGCATGCTTCTGAAGGTTGGTACAGTTACTATGTATTTTTGCCCGACAAATTTAAAGGAAAATGCGAGTCACTTACCGATGAAGCATGATTCAGTCGCCGTATCTTCGCTTCTTAAATTCGGAACCGGGAATTTTTAGTTTGTTCGTTAGCAATCAACTCATACCAACGCCAAAAGTTTCCCCGATAGTCTACTGAAAGGCCAGAAACATTGAACATTAAATTCCAGGACCGTTGAAGAACTGTTTTCTTTTGATCTTTTTTGTGATGCTTGGTGTTGTGCAGGCCTGGGGACAGCGTCCGGGATCAAAACGCATGGCTCTTCCCTTTGGCCGGGTCCAACGCCCCGTACAACCCGATTCATTAAAGCCGCTCGCTCCGGCTGATTCCATCCGTCTTTCCAAAGCCGATTCCCTACAAGATGAGAGTGATCTGAAATCTCAGGTGGAGTATTTCGCCCGGGATTCAACGATTATGACTACCGACGAGAAAGTGGTAGAGCTATACGGAGATGCCAAGGTCGATTACGAGGACATTCACCTGAAAGCCGATTACATCAAGCTGAATTGGGAAACCAACGAGGTGTACGCCATTGGCCGGAAAGATTCGACGGGCAAAGTCATCGGGGAGCCCGTTTTCGAGCAGGGGGCCGATGTGTACAATACCAGCGAAATTCGCTATAATTTCAAGACACGGCGGGCCGCCATCAAAACTATCGTAACCAAGCAGGGCGAGGGTAACGTACGGGGAAAAATCGTGAAGAAAGACAGTTCGAATAACTTCTTTTTACGCGGAGCTTTCTATACGACCTGCGACTTACTACACCCACACTACGGCATTCAGGCTCCGAAAATCAAACTCGTACAGGGCAAAGGTGATAATAGGCAGGTGATTGCCGGACCTTTTAATCTGGTCATTGCCGGTATCCAATTACCGCTGGGACTTCCCTTTGGCTTCTTTCCTTTTTCGGAGAAGCGAAAATCCGGGTTTATTCTGGGTAACTACGGTGAAGAACCGCAAAACCGGGGTTTTTACCTACGAGATTTCGGCTATTACTGGGCTGTAAATGATTACCTAGGCCTACGATTTACGGGACAGCTTTACTCCAGAGGTGGTTGGGGAGCTGGCTCGCAGGGGAATTACATCAAGAAATACCGGTACAGTGGCAGTTTTAGTCTGATCTATAACCACAATAGATCCGGGGATGAAATTGGGCCGAACCGTACCATTTCGAATGACTTCAGTGTGCAGTGGTCGCATACGCCTCAGACGCTGGGTCGTCCGTATAGTTTCTCGGCTTCGGTAAACGTTGCCAGTAGTAACTACCTCAACAACAACGAGCAAAACCTGACGAGTCCGACGGGTGGTCTGGGCCGGTACCAACAGAACGTGTTTGGTTCGTCGGTACAGTATTCGCATAACTTCGGTCAATACATCCAAACCAGTGCCAACGTACGTATTAACCAGAACGTGACGACCAAGGCCTTGACCATTGGAGGGGGCGTAACGGCAGCCGTCACGCAATTTCAGCCGTTGCGTCGGAAGAAGGCCGTAACGCCCGCCTGGTACGAGTCTTTCCGTTTGGGAGCTAACCTGTCGAGTACGGTAGATATTAGCAACAACATTCAGCCTCAGGTAGTTAGTAACAGTGGTTTTGCCGGTGAATTTCGGATTGCCAACTACATCCCTGACACGTTGAATATCCGTACCACTTCAACGCCTGAGAACGCTCAGACGCGGGTACTCTCCGGAAATATTCCGTTTAATCTCGAGAACCTACCGACCATTTTAAAGAATAGTCAGGTTACTACTACCTTTTCGATTCCCATTTCCTTACCTAACTTTAAAATTGCCCGTAACATCAACGTTACGCCGGGCGTGAGTTTACAGGGAAACCTCTACACAAAACAGTATTCCTATCGTTACGTAAAGCCTGGATCACTGCTAGAGTCCGTACGTCCCGGTTTTGTATCGGATAGCGGTGGCGTTGTGGTTGATACCATCAGCCGTCTGTCTCCGGCTTACGCCTACTCTACTTCCTTGGGCATCAATACGCGGGTATACGGAACGTATTACTTTAAAAAACTGGGTCGTCTGGAAGCGATTCGGCATACGTTTGCTCCCTCGATCAGTTTGAGCTATACGCCCGATTTATCGAATAAATTTTACCAGCGAGTACAGATCAACGAACGGGGAGATCAACGTCTACTTTCTAAATTTTCGGGTTACAGTGGAAGCATTGGGGCAGCGGCGGCAGCCAGTTTCAGTTTAACCAACCAGCTGGAAATGAAAGTCAGGGCCAAGTCCGATACGGCCAAGGAGGCCTTTCAGAAGATTAATATCTTCGATAACTTCGGACTTTCGGGCAGTTACAACTTCCTCGCCGACTCCTTCAATCTATCGAACTTGTCGCTGGTTGCCAATACGGTCATTTTGAAGAAGTATAACATCAACTTTGCCTCCACGTTTGATCCTTATGATGTCGTTCAGGATGATTATTTGCTCAGTGGCCGAAGGGTGAACCGACTGAAAGTAGCTTCCGGTAAAGGCTTGGCCACTTTGCAAAGCATGACGATTGGGTTTAGTACGGGCTTTAAAGGCGGTCAGAATAAGAAGAAAGGGCAGGAGCAACAGCCTAAAGAAAAACCCGAAGGCGTAAGTGATGCCGAAATGCGGTTTATTCAATCGAATCCGCAGCTGTACATCGACTGGGATGTCCCCTGGAATGTGAACCTGAGCTATAACTTCAGCTATACGAAGTACGGCCTTGGCCGGGCTCAAACGTTTCAAACACTGAGTATGAACGGTGATATCAAACTAACCGAGAAATGGGCCATGACCTTTACTACGGGCTGGGACTTTGTACTGAATGCTCCATCGCTGACGAACATTGGTCTGACGCGTAACCTTCACTGCTGGGAGGCCTCGTTTAACTGGACGCCGATTGCTCAAAATCTCCGGGGTGGGAACTACAATTTTGAATTACGCGTTCGTTCTGCTATGTTGAAGGATCTCAAGCTGTCCCGCCGTCGTAGCTTCTACGATCAGGGAGGTGGTTTCTAAGTAAATAGGAACAGTCTCCGTAGCTCAGTTGGTAGAGCAATTGACTCTTAATCAATGGGTCGCAGGTTCGAACCCTGCCGGGGACACTTCCGAAAAAAGCCGATTTTACGTAAGTAAAATCGGCTTTTTTGCTTTCCTTAAGGTGGTTTTGGAACTTCCTCTCTATCGGTTTTGAAATCCCTCAAAGCTGTGTGTCTTGCATAGTTTTTGTGGAGCTTCACGTAAAACCGTCACAAAGGTTTTCGTTGTAATGGAAAGATTAGGGCAACCGTAAGCCCAAAGGTTTATGAACGCCACAAAAAGCCGATGGAATCTACAATGTAAAAATTAGGGTCCATGACAAAGGAGAGAAAAATTCATTGATACGCCTCATTTTCTTTCTTTAAAACAACTCACCAAAGTGAAAGGAAAAAGAATTTAGTATTAAAGATCCCTTTGTCCTGGACATAGTTGGCAAGAAGCTAAAGGACTACCGTAAAACGATCAGTGAGCTTGAAGATAAGCTGGTTTTTTTATAGCCGAATTGTTAAGAGAGTATCTAAAAAACAAGTATGAAAAAGATTGTTTCATCAAATTCTGTGGTAACTATATTCAACAGGAAAAAGATAATGGACGAGATGGTTCCGCTGCCAATCATTGAGCGGTTAGGAATCATTTAATTGATTTTTCAAACGGAGTAGTGTTTCAGCTAATAAAATTCATTACAATAGGTACTAGTACAAATAGTTAGACAGTTATATGTATCCGTTCCTGCTTCGAATTATCCTCAATTTTTACAGAGAGCAGTTACATTTCTATCTTGACTCTCATTATGCTAAGGGAAAATAGGGTCAATTCTACCTGTGTACTCGAAAAATTTCAATGACGATATCAGCAAAAGGCATTGCTTGGTTTTTACCTTTATTTGTGAATGCTGCGACTTTCATTTCCGCATCCCTGGCCGCAATCATTTCGCAATTTGAGTCCTTAATAGCGATGTATTTATGAGGAAGGATATTAAGCTGCTTGGCTGTTTATAGATATATCTCAGGATGAGGCTTACCGTGTGTAACGAAATCAGCTGAAGTAATTACTTGGAAGTACTTGTGTAGTCCGATATTTTGAAGAACATCCGGAATTAAGCTATATAGCGAATTAGTTGCTAATTCTAGCAAAAGATTTTCTGATTTCAGATAATGTAGAAATTCAACTACGTCAGGTAGAGCACAGTCCTATTCTTAAATTAGCTCCTTCACTCGTTCTATCACCGTATTACTGAAATAATTCCCCACGGATGCAATTTGTGTCAGAACTCCGTAACTTCTGGAGTAGCCATTGAGCTCGTTAACAATGCGTTATCTTTCATTACTATTACTCACAGAGAACTAAATATTTCATACTATGCCTATTTTCAGCGGCCTCATGAATCCATAATTACACCATCGATATCAAAAATTACAGATTCAACACTTCTCCTATTTTTGGTACACGATTTTTTAAGTAATCCGAGCATCAATGCTAGTAAACCTATTAATATTAAATATCATTCAAAAAGTCAAAAGAGTACCAATTGAACATGCTGCATTTTAACACCATATGAAAATAAATCATAGCTTCTTCAACTTTATTTCCGGGTAAGATCAGGTGGTTTTCATTAGTAAAATTTCTTGTAATTTATTCTCCTCTATTACTATAATAATATATTTTGATCCCCCCCCAAAATATTTTTTTCATACGCTTACGTTACGAATTAGTTATGCGTCCACTTAATGAAATGGGAAATGGCTCCAGCAGTCTTCGTGCATCTTCCGGATCTTGTCAATAAAGTATGGGTGACTATAATTACTGCAATCTTATCGAATATCTTACTACTTATTATAATAAAACCCTAGTTTTCGTGGATTGATTTGCAGGATCTAGGCTAGTAAATTTGAATTCGATATATAAAGAATAATGCCATGAAAAAGTTGTTTAGCATTGTCGTGCAGATTTTTACATTCTTAGTATTCGCCTCTTGTTCAAAAGATAACGCCGGAGGATCCAGTCCTTATCCTTCTTTATTGAAAGGTACCATTTATTATGACTGGGCTACTGAAGGTATTCTTAAGATGAGCCTACCAGGTGGTACGGGTGGATCTTTTATCCCCGACGATTCCAAGCTTAATAATTTTGATATTTCTCGCGATGGAAAATGGAAGCTAACAGCCGTGAATGCAAGTACATTTGGACAATATGAGGTCAGGTTCACGATCAGCGATATGAACAGCGGAAAAATAGTAGAGGAATTTATATACAATAGCCCCGCAGGCAATAGCTATTGTAAAGGGTATCTATCGCCTGACAATAGTTTGATCCTGGTCACATCAAACGACTTTCAAGACGGTATCACGATCTTAAAACGAAACGGTGAATTTGTAGCACGTATCGTGGACATCAATGGTGAAAGGCTTGGTATGAATGAATCTCGCTTATGGCTACCGGGAAATAACGTCATCTTTACACATGGTAAATATATTATTAAGATGGCCCCTCCCTTTAATTCGGGAACATTAGTTAAAGAAATGAGCTATCAGGATTGGGGCAAGCTAACAGTTAACCAGGCTGGTACCCAGTTTGCCCTAAATATTGGTAATCATATTTACACGATGGATATAAATGGGAATGACCTTAAGCAGGTGACTGTAAGCAATTTTAAAGAATCTGTACCGGAGTTTTCTCCAGATGGAAAACATTTATTGATTGGTACCAATTATCGATCTACCGGAACGCTCGGATATTTATGGGATTTGAAAATCATTCCCAATGATGGAAAGCAATATAACGTTGATGCAGATGCAAATAATTCTCGGGGAGTTATTCCTGTAATCTGGAGAGGAAAAGACAAAATTGAAAGTGCTGGTGGACAAATGATCTGGAGGTGATATGATGTGCTGTTAGATACGATAGGTTTGGTATTTTATGCCGTAACTCTCAATGGTTAGTTAAAAATTATTTTTTATTTTGAGAATTCAATATAGTGCTTCAGGAGCATGAATAAAAGCTTAATATGTATTGCAGTACTTTATGGACTTACGATAATCAATAGCTTCGCTCAGACTAAGAATGAACTTCAACAGCATAGTGATAGCTTATATCAGCAATTGCTGCACCTCAAAGATCAGGAGCAAAAGGCTAGAGCACTTTATGACTTAAGTTTTTTTTGGTCTGATTTCGATACTGTAAGGGCCCTGAGGTATATAGACGAAGCGGAACAATTACTGGGGGCAAAAAGCAAATCCAGCTACTATAGAGGATTATCTAGTTTTTACCGTGCCGCAGTCTATTTTGACACAGCCCCATTAAAGGCGAAGCAGCTTTATTTACAGGCGGAGGTTCAACTTAAGCAAACTGACAAAAAGAATGAACCGGACGCCCAAAGACATCTTGCAAGGCTCTGGGGAAGTTATGGAGCATTGCTTCAACGCGATGGAAAATCGGATGACTATGTAAATATATTGCTGAATAAAGTGATCCCGATAGCCAAACATCTCAAAGATTCTACCCTACTGGGCAATAATTACCAAAATGTTGCCATGGCCTTAATGAACCTAAAAGCATTTAATAAGGCTCAACAGTATTATGAAAATGCTTGGAATTTATTAAAGGGAAAGAAAGATGCGAATGAGCAGCTTTTTACACTATGTGTAAACGCTACCCGAAATGCCCTGTTTCTTAAAGATGATATAAAATCCAAAATATTTTTGGACAAAGCGGATGTATTAGCCCAGCGTATTCCCAACTCAGCATATATCCCTATGTACCATAGTGTGGCAGGAAGCTATTGGGCAGCGAAAAAGGATATGTCTAAAGCAAATTGGCATTTTGACCAAGGGCTCCATACGGCGAAAAAACAGCATAACGACGATATGGTTGCCACCATAATTTTTGACCAGTTCAGTGCCTTGCAGTCCGCTAAGCAATACCAGGCTGCTATGAACAAATTGTTAAGGGTACTCCCTTATGTACAAACCAACAAGTCCTTAAGAAATAAACAGATGGTATACTATAACCTAGCAAATACCGCTGTTAAATTGGGACAATATCAAAACGCGATCAATTGGTACGAAGCCCATAAAAAACTGTCAGACACTCTCTTCTTGGACAAAGGCGAAGAGCGAATCATGGAACTGGAAAAGATCTATCAAACTACGGAAAAAGAGAAAGAACTTTTGCGGATAAGGACAGAGAATCAGCAACATCAACTCTCCCTACACAAGACCCGCATGTGGGTCGGTATTCTTGTCTTAGCCATTCTTGTCTTATCGTTATTATCCTTTACATGGTACTCTGCACTCAATAACAAGAAAAAATTGACGAAGCAGAAAGAAATGTTCCTAAGAGAGGAAATGAAAAATCGCAGACAACAGGAAAAATTGAATCTTTATAATGCGATGTTACAGGGCCAGGAAAGAGAGCGTAATCGCATAGCACGGGACTTGCACGATGGATTGGGTGGCATGCTGGCAAGTACTAAATTAAAACTTTCTGCGGTTGCCGCGAATATTAACCCTAAAAGAGAAACAACTATAGATTTGAATATAATTATTAGTCAGTTGGACCATTCTGTTGACGAGCTTCGGCGGATAGCACGCAATATGATGCCAGAATCTTTATTATATATGGGGCTCGAAGCCGCACTAAGGGATTTATGCAATGCCATGTCACAGAGGGACTTGCAAATTGATTTTCAAGCATCAAATCTACGTGAGGATTATCCGCAGGCTTTTCTGATTGCAGTATACAGGATTTTACAGGAGTTACTGACCAATGCCGTAAAGCATAGCGGAGCTTCGCAGGTGTGGGTACAGTGTACCGAAGTTGAGGATAAATTTCATATCAATGTTGAGGATAACGGCAAGGGATTTGATCCAAAAAATGAGCTATTGTCTAAAGAAGGAATTGGCATTTCCAACATCCGCAACCGGGTAGATATATTGAATGGACAATTGGAGATCGATGCCGCCATAGGTAACGGAGCATCATTCCATATTCAACTTAATGTAAATGGATAAAATTATTTCAGTAATTATCATAGACGATCATCCTCTGGTGTTGAATGGGTTTGAATTTATCTTGAAAAATACGACCGAAATTGTATTGAAAGGTACATTTACTCGTGCTGAAGATGCTTTGGAATTTTTAAATAAGCAGCCGATAGATGTTGTCTTGGTCGACATTAACATGCCGGGAATGAACGGTATTGACACTACCGCGGTGATAAAGAAGGATTATCCAAACACGCAGGTTATCGCAATCAGTAACCTGAACGAAGGAAGCATTGCACTCCGTATGCTCCAAACTGGGGCTTTGGGTTATCTACTTAAAAATACATCAGCTGAAGACCTGATTACGAGTATTCATGCCGTCCATAAGGGGGAACAGGTCTTAAGTCGGGAAATGGAATTTATAAAAATGGCTAATCAACAGGACACTATTCCAAAAATCACCGAAAGGGAACGGGAAGTACTTAAATGGATGGCCCAGGGGTTTACGACTCCTAAGATAGGAGAATTGATGTTTATTAGCCCACTAACTGTTGAAAGCCATAGAAGAAATCTATTACAAAAATTTGACGTAAGCAATACAGCCTCATTGATTCACAAAGCAACTGCAATGAAGTATATCTAGAGATGTTACAATACCATAACACATATATACCGATCTTCATAATCTAACTTAAAAATATAGACTCTCTCAAACTTATTAAATTTGAGAGAGTCAAGATACCAATTGAGTCTTAGTTTAGGCAATTGAATACTAGTGGCATACGGGTACATAGATAAGATCAATGCCCCCAGAATAGAGGTTGAAAGTCGGTCGGCTTTCCCAAACGATTGTGCAGCCTTGTTGCCCACCACCAGCTTGTTGACTACCAGATCTTACGAGTTCAAAATGCGTATCTAAGATGGACTCCTCTGGTATCCCACCTTCTTCACTGAGGTATTTAGTCTTTACATCTAGCATGAGCTTGTCGTCAAAAAGACGACCCTTCCACGTTATCTTCTTAGCACTGGTTGTAATAGACCCGTTTATTTCACCATTGTCTTTGATAGATACCTCGCTGGGATCAGCACTAAACTTCCAGGATTGGCCATTTTGCTTCCCAGGAATGGATAAGGAAAATCCCTCTTGCCCAGAAAGTTCCATCCGCAGCACAAGCCTTGAACTATCCCCTTTGATTTTATCTATGCTGAATGATCCTGTACCATTAATAGGTGTTAAGCGGTCGTAACCGCGTAAGTACATCGTGGACCGTGCCGTACCCATATATGCCTGTCTATTCATGCGTTCATTGAATGAATGCAGCTCTGAGTCAGGATTTTGCGACTTTCCACATCCTAAAGTTGTGAATAAAAACAGTAGAATTAAAAAATTGATAGTGCAATTCATAGCTATATGTTTAGTATTACCTGATTCGTAAGTTGTGTTACCTACGGCTAATAATTAGTGTAAAATTAAGTGTTATGCTTTTTTCTTACTATCCACGAAAACCGTGATTTTATTACTTAAGCTATTTATAAGAATTATGTTATATGAAGTTAAAATATATTATAGTAGTTGACAATTTCAATTCTTCCACACAATTAAATCCTCACAAATACTTCGAAGACATAAATTTTGAATAGTACTAAATTGTTTATGAATACCCTTACCAACCGTTTGAAGTTTATCTCTATACTAGCTTGCCAAGGAGCTTGGAGAATTGCGAACAAAGTCCTTCTCGATCATTCTTTCTACCTACATCTTATTTGCTTTTTCTAGTATTAATGAATTACAAAAGACATAAAAAAAGCACTTATCTCTACAGATAAGTGCTTTTCTATCAAATTGTGATACTTACAAATTCATTAGCGATTCACGACGACGCATTTTGCCGGCAGGAATGCCAAACATCATTTTAAAGCGACGACAGAAATAAGCCGTATCCTTATAGCCTACTTCGGCACCAATGGCACGAATACTTTTTTTGGACGTACGCAGCAAATTCACCGCCGCTTCCATTCGCTGGTATTCGATGTAATCCTGAGGGTTGATACCCGTCAACATCTTGAAATACTGACCGACGTAATCTTCGGAAACGTTGGCTACGTTGGCGAGTACCTTATTGGACAGATCACCGCCAATATTATCCTTGATATAAGTGAAGATGTCGATCAGACGAGGATCTTTGAAATACGTACTGTTGGTAGCTAATTGCTCCACAAACAGACGGTGTTTCAAAATATACCGAATGATATTGATGACGATCTCTTCCGTCTTGATTTTGATAATACGACCTCGACCCGCTTCGTCCCGGAAATCTTCCGCCAGAATCTCTTTCAAGGCGTGAGCCAACGATTCTTCGCCTTTAATCAGGAAAGGCGGTACATCCAGAGACGTAAAGAAGTTAACGGAATCGAAAACCTTGGCTTCAAATGCTACCAGACCGAATGAATGGGGCAATTTTCCAATCTCAGCCGGGTCCCGACGCGAATCGAAATAGCGTTCGCGGAAGGTAAGAAATTCTTCGTTTGAGATAGCCTTTGGGCTTTCACTGCTACCGTAGGTAATATTCAACGACTTCCCACCGGGGATAAATAGCATATCGCCGGGTTCAGCTAAGGTTCCGTCTTCGCCAAATGACACCTCTCCGTCGTATAGAATCAACAGCGAGTTTTCGATGTCATAAAAATTCTTGATTCGGATGGCTTGTTGCATCCGAATATGCCGGGCCTTGATGAATCGGACGCCCAGCGACTCAATGATTTTGTTGTAATCTTCCATTGCGATGGGGTAAGGCCGGTGTTTTTCGAAAGTCTGGCCTTTCTAAAATTAGGACAAAACTAATAATTGTATTTTTAAAAGCAAATTGGACAAAAAAAATAAATGCGATTCGAAAACCGCGTTTCTTTAAAAAGAATGCCCGTTTGTACTAACGAAAATTTCACACCAGGGGATGTAGAACCTGCCCATTTTTTGTATTTAGCAGGTTATATGGTCTTTTCTTTACTATAAAAACAAGCCTGAAGCTACCGAAAGGAAAGCCGCATGAGGCGTTGAGACGTAGACTAACGAAGGATTCTCGGAGACGAAAATTTAGCATGATGTACTAAATCAACTCTGCCACTATACGTACTTGTTTACCTGCGAAAGGAAGTTTTAAGCAGGGGAAAGCCTATAAAAGGAGATTTTTAGCTGGACGCTTATGGATCCGTTAACGATGAAGTAATGATTTAGTATTTGCGAAGGCTTGATTCACGGGGGAAGAAGAAAAAAACATAAAATTGGTATGCTAGCATACCAATTTTATGGCGGAAGTAGCTATAAAGCAATGCTTTAGCAAACGATACTTTAGAAAGTAATAATGAATCTATGTTTTAATCGGCGTAAGGATTTTGTAAAGAAAAAGTACAAATTCTTCCTCAAGCCTAGGCTTTTCTTGAAAGAACATCCAACCAGTAAAGGCGTTTATAGGCTAAGGCATTAGATTGAAACCTTCACAAGTATGACTCAATACACCCCATCTGAAAGTTTAGTACAGTTGTTGATAGAAAATGGATTTCGAGAAGTAACCGAACAGTATTTTCCCCACAGTCACGTTCGGTTAGAGCTAAAAGGTGAATCCTACCACCCAGCCTACTTTCAACGAGCCTTTCGTTTTAGTACCGGCACTGCTCTGCTCATTCTGAATTACCTTACCATTCGAATGATTTATAAGTCGTACGTACTCGTAGAAAGTCGTCGACTGACGGAAGAAGAAGCTCAGGCAATTATGGCTTTTTGTAAACTCCCTGCCAAGCAACAGGGAATTCTATCCCGCAAAATTTCCAATCTTACGGATCTTCAGTCCGCTTTGCAGCAACACCTGACGATGCCTGAACCTCGGCTCAGACCTTATCTGGTACGCTAAAGAAGGGAAAGCTCCCAACCCTATTAATTAGGGGTTGGGAGCTGTAGTATTTTGAGTGGCTTTAATAACGACCCGATGGGTAGGACGTAGATCTACGTTGGTTTTCGACGTAGGAATACAGCCGGGGCAGTTGGCCGTCCAGGTAGCGGGATCATCCCAGTTACCCGACTGAGCCGAGATATAAGACGTAATCACTTGTACCGGTTTGCTCGTCGTAGCCGTGCAACCGTAAATGTTCGTCGTCGTTAAGTTGTAAGTACCCGTTTGAGTAGCTGAAACATCGGCTAGTTGAATGGACTTCTGGGCAGAGGTGTAGCCATTCGGGCCACTCCAGCTATAATACGGAGCATCGGCAGCCGTCAGTCCGAGTGTGTGGCCCGCTGACAGCGGCGTATTGCCAGTAATGGTTGCGGCAACCGTACCCAGTGAAGCAGGAACGATGATACGCGGCGAAACAACTACATTGCCCTTACTGTCGCTTACTTTCAACTGATACGTACCGGCCGTGAAATCGGCTGAATTACCTGATGCTACGGAGTTCACGCCATTATTGTTTAGCGGATTTACCCACGTATACGAAGCCCATCCATCCTGGCCTTTCACTCGCATTTGGGTACTGCTCAAACACGAGGGGTACAGGCGAGCCGGAGCCAAAGCCGCATACGGAGTCGCCTGCGAACGAATGCTAGCCGCATCCAGAGCATCCGCCCAAGCTTTGGCTAAAAGCAGAAGCCCCTGACCTTTAAAGTGAACATCTACAGCATCGCGGTACTCGGGGCCGTGAATATCATCCGTAGCGGGTCCAGCAAAGATTTGCTTGGCAGGATTGATCAGGGCGTTCTGAGCACTGATAATCGTCGGATTGTTGATACTAGGACCGGATACGTTCGTACGGTCAAAGTAACGACTGGCTCGGGAAATGACCCAAGGAAGATTTTCTTTACCCGAATTTGATCGACTGGCCGTAATAACCGCATTCCAGTTCGATACATAGGTTTCTTGAGAAGTATTGGCAAAGTTGTCCGTTTCGCCCTGGTGGAGCAGTACCGCCCGAACGCCATATTGCGAGGCGTAGTTATTCAGGCTAATTCGCAGGTTTCCGTAAGGTTGACCTTTAGGGTAGGAATAGCTAAAAACGGGATTTAAAGCCGGGTCTTGCGAAGGATCGATACTCGTCAGCCAGTTTACACTGCCCGTACCCGACCAGCCGCCCTGGAAAAAGGCAACAGGCACTCGCCAACGTTGAACCAGCAGATCGCCCAAAGCTCCCCAGCACCAAGCCGAAAGGCCGAAAGGAGCTAACGTAGTCGTAGCGTCCAGGTGAACAAACTCGGGAGTAGCTACTTTGTCCTTGATGTTCGAATAACTCCAGGGACCCCATTGATCAGGTTGATTAGGATCGGGATTCTCGGCGATTTTGTAGCCAATGCCTACTGCACTTACCTGATCATACGTTGCCGAAGGACCCGTATTGTCAGGATCCGCAATTCCGGTTGCATTTGACTGTCCGGCAATTACGAACACTTCACCAACACCAACTTTTGACAACGTAGTTTCTTGTCCCAGTAAGGAACCGTTCTGGTAAGCCCGTACTTTGAGGTCATACCAACCACCTTTGGCCGTAACTGAACCCTGAAAATAGCCGTTGGAAGGAGTACTGGTGGTGTTGCCAGGGTACGTCCACAACGTTTGCCATTGCGTATCGACGGCATCGTTAGGTCCAATCGAACCACCCGCCGGAATCGGTACTAAGCGAACTTCAATCCGCTCTACTTTTTCCGTATAAACACCCGCTACATGGACAGAAGCTTGGTTGGATAAGTCACGCTGAAAAACTGCTCGCGTGGTAGGAAAAGTAATGCTTAACTGGGCTAAACTTTGGTGATACGTAAGGATGAAAAAGAGTAGACTAGCTAATTTGTAAAGATGTTTCATAAAGGACAAACCAGTTCGATGGGTGGGTAAAAATACAGACAAACGCCTGAATAAAAGCTATAAATCTAAACGAATAATTTGCTTTTCCTGTAATAAACTCATTTGATGATAACGCAAGTATAATTGAGCTAATACAACAACATCTTCCCGGCAATATTGAGCAATAGAAAGTAGGCCATCCTGATGATAGTACGAGGTATTAACTTCACTCCCCGACAGGGTACCCTTACTGGACGGAATGCCGAACAAAGCTGCCAATAATTCAAGGCTGGTGTAGTTTTTAAAATCGCCAAATTTCCAGTAATCCATGGTATCCAGATGAGGGGAGTCGTAGCGTTTCCAATGCGTATTCCAGAAAGATCGGGGAATGGGTATACCGTGAATCATCATCCGCCGACAGAGATACGGATAGTCAAACTCCCGACCATTATGAGCACAGAGAATCAAATTACGGGGATATCGCTTTTCAACCAGCGTGCAAAATTGGCGAAGTACGCTGGCTTCATCATGGCCATGAATGGTACGAACCCGGAAGGTAGGCTCATCCGCTTCCTCCCCGTGGAAAAAGCCTAAGCCGATGACAATAACTTTACCGAATTCTGCGTAAACAGCCGCTCGGTCAAAGTACAGCTCTGCGTCTGTAAAACTTTCCGTTGTGCGAATTCGGCTCGCTTTTCGTAGCCATTCTTTCTGTAATCGTTCAGATACTAACTCCAACGAGGATTCGCCCGAAACGGTTTCTATGTCAATGAATAAGAGGGGTTTGGCTGAAGATTGAAAGGCAGCATTCATGAGCGAGCATCGAAGGTTGGCTTCTAAATTACACACCAAGTTCCTGCCTTCATTCATCCAATGAGCGAACGGTACAGGTAATAAACTACCGGGAAGTGAGTACAAAAAAACGTGGATCTTACTACTGTAAAATCCACGTTTTTTAAAACCTGAAAAACTTTATTCGTGCAGAATACCTTCCTGGGCCAATTGGTTGATTTGAATCAGATTAGCCTCGTCCAGACTACCCGGTACGAAAATAAATCGCTTATCGTAAACCTGATTATCGATGAAATAACTCACCCAGTATTCATTCGTTAAATGAAATACGGACGAATCAATGGGTTCGATTGGCTGGTGACTATGGGCGGGAACTTCCTGGAAAAAATGGCGTAAAGTTGAAGTTTCTTGTCCCTCTTCGCCTTGATGTTGGGGTTTACTGTAACCACGAGAAGTTACAAAAACGTTTTGAATGGCTTTGTCATTGCGGTTGAGTAAGTACACCCGCCAGGCAACTTCATTGAATTCGTTTACTTCGCGGGCTATGGCTACTTTTACCCCTTCTACGGGTAAAAATGGGATGTCTTTTTTCATGGGAATGAATGGTTTTATGGGTTACTCAAACGGTCGGCATGGTGAGTGATTCTTCGACAAAAACCATTTCGAACAAATCGGCCAGATGAGCTTTTAATCGCTGCGAAACTTCCTGGAAATCGAGGGAATGTCCTAGCTCTTTGGCCAGTGAGGTTACTTCTTTTCCCTCCAAACCACAGGGTACAATATACTCGAAAAAAGCCAGGTCATTATTGACATTCAGGGCAAAACCGTGCATGGTTACCCAGCGGCTGGCTTTTACGCCCATCGCACAGATTTTCCGGGGATTTTTCTGTTCAACGTAATCCAGCCATACGCCCGTCATACCCGGAATGCGGCCCGCTTCCAATCCGTAATCCGCACAGGTACGAATGATAGCCTCTTCCAGCGTTCGCATGTACCAGTGAATATCCGGCCGGAAATTATCCAGATCCAGAATCGGGTAACCTACCAACTGACCCGGGCCGTGATAGGTAATATCACCACCCCGATTGATTTTGTAGTACTGAATGCCGAGCTGTTCCAGCTTTTGTTCATCCTCCAGCAGATGTTCGGGTTTGCCACTTTTGCCGAGCGTAAATACAGGTGGATGCTGCACAAAAAGAAGGTAATTATTCGTGGGCAGTTGCTCCGCTACTGCGGCCTGCCGATTCTGAACCTTACGGGCTACGGTAGCGGCTAGCAGCTCTTCCTGGGCGTCCCAGGCCGACTGATAGTCCCGAAGGCCCCAGTCCTGAAAAATCACTTGCTTATTCATGAATACGCTTAAAATTCATTCTAAAGGTAACAAGAAGCCCGTAGATATAATTCCCTGCTTGAGTCTAAGCCTCTTGTCGTTAAAAAAGTAGTGCGATGCACTCAAAGAAGCTTTGAATGCATCGCACGTATAATGAAGTAACAAATCTAAAGTTTGATCGGATTTGAGGTTTCAAACATTTCGTGGAATCCTATCAAAGGAATCCAGCAAAACCCCTTAGGGGTGACTTATTTAAAAGCCTCGGATTAAAAGCCCAGGTAGCCATTAACCCCGCCTAACCAATCAACTCCGCGAATCAAAAAATTGACCGTTTTGCAGAAATTCCTGCCAGTCGGTAGACGGCGTTCCCGAGCCGTATCGAACGACTTCGCCCAATACAATCACCGCTGGATTGGACAATTTATGCTCCAAAGCCAGCCGGGGCAACTCCTGAGCGGTACCGATGGCGGTTCGTTGTTCGGCTGTTGTACCACTTTGCAGAATGGCTGCGGGTACATCCGCCCGGCCCATTTGTACGCAGAGGTCCGCAATCTCCTGAAGTTTGTTCATGCCCATCAGGACGACAATCGTAGCCGTTGAGCATAGAGCCAGACAGAGGTCGCGGGAAAGCGATCCATCCGTCTTCGTACCCGTAATGACCCAGAAGCTTTCACTCACGCCGCGAGCCGTCATGGGAATGCCCGCGTTGCCGGGCACGGCCAGAGCCGAAGACAATCCGGGTACGTAATCCGTTTCGATACCGAACGGGCGGGCATAGGCCAGTTCTTCCTGACCCCGTCCAAACACGTACGGATCGCCCCCTTTCAGGCGGACTACATGGCCTGCAGCAAACGCTTTTTCCACGATCAGTTCATTGATCCAGTCCTGCGAATGGCTTTCTCCGGGGCGTTTGCCGACGTAGATTTTCTCTGTTTCAGCCCGACAATGTTCCAGTAATACGGGATCAATCAGGGCGTCATATAAAACCACGTTGGCATTCTGTAGAGCCTTGACTGCTTTCAGCGTAATTAAATCGGGGTCACCCGGTCCTGCTCCGACAACGGTCAGTTTAGGGTTCGTTTTTCTGCTCATGCGTAGTAATCGCGTCTCAGGCTTTAGCCGCAACCGCTTCTTCGCGGAACGCCTTCGCCCGTTGAAGAAAATCCAGGGCCTCTCCCAGAAAACGCTCGGCGAACTCCGGCGAGGGTTCCTGTTGATTAATCTGTAGTACTCGCTCCGTAAAGGTTTGACCAGCGAACGAGAATTCACCACTTTCCACAAATTGCTTGTCAAATTCTTTAATGACCGCATGTTGCGTACTTACGCTAACGCTCTTGTCCAGTAACAGAGCTTTCGCTCCCGATACAAAAACGCTGTAGCTATAGTAGATCGAATCGGCGTAGCGACCTTCTTTCAAGGCTTGCTCAGCCCAGTCGAATTTCTCTTCGGTTTCAAATAGCAGCGTAGCGACCAGATCGATAATCACGCTGGCACATTCACCCACGCCAATTTCCGTAGCAAAAGATTCGGTCTGACCCCAATCCACAAAATCGCTGTCTACCACCGTCGAAAGGTCCGTCAGCGGTTTCAGAATTCCGTAGAAGTATTTTTCACCCTGACGATCGTAGTAATCGTTGAAATACTCGCCGTCAGTAGCGTTTTGTTCGTAATCATTCAGAATCCAACGCAGGGCTTGCGGACCACGTTTCGACGGGACTTTGATGACTTTATCAGCTACCCGACCCGAGCCATCGCCCAGCGTTCCACCACCCAGCAGAACCTGTAAAGCGGGCAGTACGCGTTTATCCGGAGCTTTCATCGAGCTGCCGTGCAAACCAATCTGGGCCATACTGTGCTGACCGCAGGCGTTCATACAGCCCGAGATTTTAATCAGAATATCATTGTTGAAAATCAGGTCGGGAAATTCCTGGCCAATGACTTTTTCCAGCTCCAGTGAAATGGACGTCGAATCGGAGATCGCCAGATTACAGGTATCCGTACCGGGGCAGGCCGTAATGTTGGCCGTGCTGTTGGCACCGGGCTGAGCCAGCACGTGAGCCGCCAGCATCTCAAAGACACGGGGTAAATCTTCGGCCTTTACAAAACGAAACAACAGTCCCTGATTGATCGATACCCGAACATCATTGGCCACGTACGGCTCGATCTGTCCGATCAGGCTACGGCTGGTTTCGGAACGAATATTGCCCAGCGGTACGCGTACGAATATGCCGTAGTAGCCATTCTGTTTTTGCGGGAATACGTTGGATTTCAACCATTGGTTGTAGACCTCGTCCGTTGCATAGGCCAAAGATCCTGTCGGTACTTCCAACGCTGTTTCTGCCGGAGCTTCAATCGTGTAGGTTTTGGATTTCAGGGCCGTCCATTCTTCCGTAACCAGTCGCTTGAATTCGTCGAAACCGATTTTAGCAATTAGGAATTTCAAACGAGCCTTATGACGGCTGTTGCGTTCGCCGTGACGGTCGAAAATGCGTAAAACCGCCTCCACCGTCGGAATGAGCTGATCGACGGGTAGAAATTCGTGGTACAGGTGAGCCAAAGCAGGCTGGGCACCCAGGCCGCCGCCCACGAGTACTTTAAAACCCCGCTGTCCATCCTTGATTTTCGGAACAAAGCCTAAATCGTGCATGTAAGACAAGGCCGTATCGGCGTCGGAGCTGGAGAAGGAAATCTTGAATTTCCGGCCCATCTCCTGACAAATCGGATTTCGCAGGAAATAACGGAAGGTGGCATCCGCGTAAGGCGTGACGTCGAAGGGTTCTTCCGGATCGATACCCGCCGTTGGCGAGGCCGTTACGTTCCGTACGGTATTTCCACAGGCTTCGCGGAGGGTAATATCATCCTGTTCGAGTTTGGCCCAGAGTTCGGGCGTACGATCCAGGCTAACGAAGTGAATCTGAATATCCTGACGCGTCGTTAGGTGAAGATTCCCCGTGGAATATTCGTCCGAAATATCCGCAATGCGTTTCCACTGGTTAAACGTCATCTTGCCGTAGGGCAATTTGATGCGAACCATCTGAACGCCCTGTTGCCGCTGACCGTATACTCCCCGGGCCAGACGCAGGCTTCTAAACTTTTCCTCGTGAATTTTTCCCTCCCGGAAAAGGCGGATTTTTCGCTCTAAATCGACGATATCTTTTTCTACGAGGGGATTCTCCAGTTCGGTACGGAAACTTTGCATGGCTCTGAGAAGTCTTTTATTCTATCGAATAACTAGAATTAGCTTACAAACGTAGGACTCTTACGCGTAACGGCCAAACCCGCGTACGAAAATTTTAGTGCCTTTTAGGTCCGATTTATTCTGAAAAACAATCGCTTATCCATCATACGTTCAGTGGTGGTCCAGACCTAAGTGATTCTGATGGGACATCTACTTAATACCCCCGTTCATCGACGAATTTATGAAAAGAGTCCTACGGCCTCTATTGGCCACTAAACTTCCACTACCCCAGCCAATCTATGAGACAATTCTTTACGAGCCTTCTAGCCAGCACCGCCGCGTGCGATAGACAATGAAAACGAACCATTACCTCTCTTTACTGATCGCTACGCTATCATTTTCCCAGGCCTGGGCTCAGGAAGGTGCCATCAGCGGCCGCGTGACGCAACCCACCCGAAAGCCAGTTTCTGAAGCTAAAGTAGTTTTACTCCAGCCCGCTGATAGTACCAAACGACTCACCAGCCAAACCGATACCGCAGGTCGATTTCTGTTTCGTGGATTGGAACAGGGACCCGCGTACCGCATACGCGTAGCTAAAGCGAATTTTCAGGCTCGTGAAGTGGAAGTAGCTCCCTTACGGGCTCAGGTGGATGTCGGTGCCGTAACCTTGTCGCCGGTTAGTGCTATAGCGATTGCGGACACGATTCGCCCCGCTACGCCTCAACCCAATCCGACGCTTCCTTCCAACACACCCGTACTGCCCGCCGATACCAGCCGTAAAACAGTGGTAACGACGCCCGCTGTTCGGGATACCTTACCCCCCACGACACGTCCTGTCACGCAACCCGTGCCTACGACCCCACCCACGCAGGCAACGACAGAACCCGGCGTGAATGGAACTGAACTACGGGGACGGGTCACGGATAAAGCCGACGGATCAGTGCTCTTTGGTGTAACGGTCCTGCTGATCAATGCCAGCGATAGTACCAAACGCAGTGGAACCACTACCGATGCCGATGGACGTTTTGCTTTCCCGAATCTGAGTCGGGGTAGTTATCGCTTACGTCTTTCAAATATTGGGTACAATACCGAACAGATTCAGGTACGGCCTTTCAACAATGTGCTCGATCTGGGTACCTTACCGCTGTCTTCCAATTCCAGAAACCTGAAAGAAGTGACGGTGAAAGGCATGCAGGAACGCGTGGAGCAGAAAGCCGATACGCTGATTTACAACGCCGATGCCTATAAAGTAACGAAAGACGCCAACGTTGAGGATCTGGTTACGAAAATGCCGGGGATTACGATGGAAAACGGAACCATCAAAGCCCAGGGACAGGATGTCAAACGCGTACTGGTGGATGGACGCGAGTTTTTTGGGGATGATGCTTCGCTGGCTTTGAAAAACCTGCCTTCTGAAGTAGTGGATAAAATTCAGGTATTTGACCGGCTGAGCGATCAGTCCCAGTTTACAGGTTTTGACGACGGTAATGCCGAACGTACCATCAACATTACGACGCGAAGTGGGAAGAATAATGGTCAGTTCGGAAAAGTATACGCCGGTTATGGTACTGACAACCGGTACTCGGCTGGGGGAAACATCAACTTCTTCAACGGAGCTCGCCGGATTTCACTCATTGGCCTAAGTAACAACATAAACCAGCAAAACTTCGCCATGCAGGATTTGCTTGGAGCCCTGGGCTCCGGCGGCGGAGGCGGCAACCGGGGTGGTGGTAACTTTGGTGGCAACCGGGGCGGCGGTGGTGGAGGTGGAAATCGTGGCGGCGGGGGCGGTGGGGGTGGATTTGGCGGAAACTCCGCCGGAAACTTCCTGGTAGGTCAGCAGGGCGGTATTACCTCTACGAACGCCATCGGACTAAACTATACCGACAACTGGAGCAGTAAAGTGAAAGTGACGGGTAGTTACTTTTTCAACAATGCCCGGAACCGATCCGAAACGACCTTGAGCCGTACTTCATTTGCTACGGGAGGCAACGGTCAGATTTACGATCAGAACAGCCAGTCTAGCAATAATAACAATAACCACCGGGCCAACCTGCGGCTGGAATATCAGATCAGCAAACGAAGTTCGTTGATCTGGACGCCGCGGATTAGCGTTCAAAACAACAACAGCAGCAGTACCGTCGAAGGAGCGACCCGCGAGAGCGAAACCGGAGCCCAGATTAGCCAGACCAGTACCCGCAATACGGCCCAGAGTAATGGCTACAACTTTGGTCAGAACCTGTTATTCCGCCATCAGTTTGCCAAGCCTGGACGAACGATTTCGGTAGGGTTAGGAACGACGTTGAATGCCAATAACCGTGATGGATTACTGAATTCAGAGAACCGCTACGCCCGCAGAAATGGGGTGGATTCGCTGGCCTTAATCAGACAACAATCGGAAACGGAAACCAACAGTAATACCTGGAATGCGAACGTGAATTATACCGAGCCGCTGTCGAAGATGAGTCAGTTGCAGTTGAGCTACAACGGTTCGATTACCAACAGCAAAAGCAACAAGGAAACGTACGATTACAACGAAGCCACACAGGGATACACATCGCTGAATTCCATTCTGAGCAACCGTTTCGACAATCAGTACTCGACCAATCGGGCGGGGCTTTCGTATCGCTTACGCAGCCAGAAAGGTTTTCTTTCGGCGGGTGTCGATTATCAGTTAGCGGATTTATCGGGGAATCAGTTATTCCCCCGGACGTTCTCGGTGGATAAAACTTTCCAGAACTGGATGCCGAATATGGACGTGAACTACAAATTCACGCAAACGAAAAACCTGCGGTTCAATTACCGAACCTCCACAAATGCTCCTTCCATCACGCAGTTGCAGAACGTGTTTGATAATACCAACCCGCTGTTTATTTCCAGCGGTAACCCGAACCTGAAACAGGAGTACTCGCATACGCTTTCTTTGCGGTATAACAGTACGAATGTAGCTAAGTCGGTGAATTTCTTTGGGGGGATGTTCGCCACTTTCACGGCCAATAACATTACCAATGCTACCGTAATCGCCAATCGGGACACGACGTTGACCGAAGGTGTATTACTGACGCGTGGGTCGCAATACAGCCGTCCGGTGAACTTGCAGGGCTACCGGAATTTGCGGGCGTTTATGAACCTGGGGCTGCCGATTCAGTCGATCAAAAGTAACCTGAACCTGAACGGCGGCGTGAACTATTCGCGTACGCCCGGTTTGATTAACGAAGTAGAAAGCTTCTCGAATAATTTCGCCATCAACGGCGGAGCTGTAGTAAGCAGTAACATCAGCGAAAATCTGGATTTCTCTGTTTCGTATTCAGGGGCGTATAACATCATTCGGTATACCATTCAGCCGCAGCAGAACAGTAACTATTTCTCGCATACGGCCCGTTTTCGTTTGAACTGGATTTCAGCCAAGGGCTTCACTATCAACCCGGACGTAGCCAATACGCTGTATACGGGTCTGGGTGCTGGCTACGACCGGAGTTTTACGCTATTCAATCTGGGCGTAGGGCAGAAGATCCTGAAAGATCAACGCGGCGAAATTCGTCTGACGATTTTCGACTTGCTCAATCAAAACAACAGCATCAGCCGGAATACGACAGAAACGTATGTGGAAGACACCCGCACGCTGGTGCTAAGCCGGTACTTTATGCTAACGTTCACGTATAACCTCCGGAACTTCAGGGGAGCCGTGGCGAAAAAGTAGGTGCTTGAACGAATAGTGAATGGCGAAGGCTTTCCCCGAGAGGGGAAAGCCTTTCTTTTAGAAAGCAATGAATGAATTAGTATAAGAACCAGAAGAGTCCTATTCAGCACCGCCGGTCCCAAATGGTTGTCAGAGGAAGGAGGGGAAGTAATAGCTTGCGGGAAATCAAGAGCGTTGCCCAATGTCCGAAATTCTGACGTTACTAGCGGAATCTATCTTAAGAATGATAGTCAGGGAATTGCTATGCAACGTGCCCGTAGGTACCCTGCGATGGCTTTTTTTTCGTGTAGGTCTGCGAAGAAATCGGGCGTGGATGGGTTTTATATCGGATGACTTTACCAATGCTAGTTTGGCAATCATCTTCTTCGCAGCTTGGATGATTTATACCCTTACCTATCAGAACGGAGTCGTTCCTTGAGCATCTTTGCAGGAATAATGTCACCGTATTATGTGGAAAACCCTGCCCTCGTATCTGCTCCTGGCAAGCGTATCGCTGCTTTTTGTGTTTGGACTGTTAACGGGTTATGACTTGTACCAATCCTATCAGGACGAAGCAACCTACATCCGTCTGTATGCGAATCTTGCTGATTATCGCAATCGAAGTGTACTGATTATTGGGCTGGCTGGAAGCGGACTACTAATCTTCAAATACTGGACCTACGCTCCTAGACGCATCACGCTACTCGTGTATCTAGCTTTACTGGTGGCTACGATAATCGTAGTTCTGATGGGTCCGGAACGCCAGTCGATCTAATCTGATTCCGGTTTCTATACACTTTCCCGGACTGCCAATACGGTATGATCCTGTAAAAGCGTCGTGAGAAACACCCAGTCGTCGAGATCGGTTTGAATACCCGTAACGTCTTTTACCCGTTGGGCGGTCATGGCCAGCAGATCGAACGTATGGTGGTGTTGCGTCTTGCGAAGTACCCGGCGGATGGTGTTCAGATCCCGGTCAGAAAGTAGTAAAGCCTGTGGAAATAGCACCTGGTACTCAGGATGGTCTTCTTGGGTGAGTTCATCCAGCCGTACGGATGGTCGCAATTTCACCACGGCCGTTTTAGCGGCCCGGTCACCCAGCCGTTGACCCTGATAAATCGCCATGGTAATCAAACCTATCAGTCCCGAAAAGATCCAGATGTCGAGCATTCGCAATAGCCATCGCAGGAAATAATCGCCTACGCTGGCGGGTGTACCGTTGAGGCGTACGACCCGAAGCCCCAGTACCCGTTTACCCACCGACTGGCCGTTCATAAAAATCTCCGACAGTAAACTGTAGCTCATGACAGGTAGAGCAATCACCAGCATATAGAAGGAGAATAGAAGACTCGTATTCTCTACTATCCTGCTTAAATAGCTACTGAACAGCAAAGAACCCAGAATCAACCACGCTCCCAGAATCACGAGATCAATAAGAAAAGCCAGAATCCGGTCGCCAATGCTGGCGGGCAGGAAATCCAGCGTAACATTCTGGGTCGTTTGGATGGATAAATGCGTAGACATGGCTGATTTAGGCAACTAATGGTTCTCGGGAATTAACAAACAGAAAATTCGTTCTGCGGAAAGGATCCGATGAATCCTTTGGGATTCGCAGCGAATTACGAAAAAGTTTTTGCTATTTTGGCCGATAGCCCGATAGTTTAGTCGCAGTTATCTGGTTTAAGCGGAGAAGCCCATGCGAGAAGCGGTATTTATCAAGAAAAATAAGGAAAAGTGGAAGTACTACGAAGACCATCGGACCAAGAATCCCGATGAATTATCGGAGCAGTTTATTGAACTGACCGACGATCTTTCGTACGCCCGTACGTTCTATCCCGATTCGCCCGTTACCCGCTACCTGAATACGCTGGCAACGCGGTTCCACCAGAAAATCTACGCCAACCGCAAGGAAAAAAGTAATCGCTTCGTCCAGTTTTGGGCGTACGAGTTGCCCTTTCTGTTTTACCAGTCGCACCGAACGCTGCTGTACGCCTTTCTGTTCTTTTTCGCTGCTACGGTGCTGGGGGTCATTTCGACGCTGTACGACGAGAGTTTCGTCCGTCTCATTTTAGGGGATCAGTACGTCAACATGACGCTCGAAAATATTCAACGCGGTGATCCGATGGCGGTGTACAAATCCCAACAGATGACCGTATCCTTCCTCACCATTACGCTCAATAATGTACGCGTAGCTTTTGCGGCTTTCGTCTACGGCATTGCTTTGTCGGTAGGAACGGTGTATGTACTGTTTCAAAACGGCGTCATGCTCGGAGCGTTTTTTACGTTTCTGTACCAGCAGGGCGTCATTCGGGCGGCTCTACTGACGGTCTGGATTCACGGCACGCTCGAAATTTCGGCCATCATTATTGCCGGTTGTGCGGGACTGACGATTGGGAATAGTATCCTGTTTCCTAAAACCTATTCCCGACTTGAGTCCTTCCAGCGGGGGGCTCGTCAGGGGATGAAAATCGCGATTGGCCTGGTTCCTATTTTCATTACGGCAGGTTTTCTGGAAGGCTTCGTAACCCGACAGCCGCTGTACCCGGCCGTTAGTATACTCATCATTGCGGCTTCGGCCTTTTTTATTGGCTGGTATTTCGTCTGGTATCCGATCCAGTTGAACCGGAAAGCCACCTTGCGACTTCCCCAATCCTAGCCTAAAAACGTACTTATGCGTACCATTCAACTTCGCGAAGAGCGAAATTTTAGCGAAATCATTAACGTTACCTTCCAGTTTACCTTTCAAAACCTGCGTACACTGGGGCCTATTCTGCTGTATTTCGCAGCTCCTTTCTCGCTGATTTCCGGAATTGCCACGGGCTTATACCAATCGCAGCTTTTCAGTTCAGGGCTCGGCTTGGCCGGAGCTACTCGCTTCAGCAATTTCTTCGGCCCTTCGTACCTGATGAGTATTTTGTTCAGCCTCCTGGCGAGTATTACCATTTCCCTAGTCGTTAGTAGTTATCTGGTACGGTACATGGACAGCGACGAGCCCATCGAGCCCGCCGAGGTTTGGCGAATCGTACTGCGGCATCTACTTCCTACGTTACTTCTGTACGTGATCTACGGGTTCACGTTACTACTGGGCTTTGTGCTGTGTTTTCTACCCGTAGCCTATCCCTATACCACGTTCAGTTTAGGTACGATCAGTCTGGTTCGGGAAGAGCGGCGACCTTCGCAGGCTCTACAACGTTCGCACGAACTGGTAACGATGAGCTGGGGCGACGCTCTGACTACCTTCGGTATCCGAATATTGGTCACGCTGGCGGCTAGTTTTTTAGGAGGAATTCTGTCGATCCCTATGTATCTGGTCATGTTTCTGCAAACCTTGAAAGTAGTGGGAGATGACCTGCAGTGGGTAACGATGCTTAGTTCGATCATAGCCGTAACGGGTACGACCATTCTTTCAGCCCTGGTCGATGTAGCTCTCGGATTTCAGTATTTTTCGCTCGTGGAAAAGAAAGAAGGTATTGGCCTCATGCAGGAAATTGAAGCCATTGGCCAGCAAAATCGTCGTGACGATGCGTATTAAAGGACTTTACTACTGGCTGATCGCCTGCTTGCTCTGGTTTCCGCTTTCGGGGGCATACGCTCAGAAGGATGCTACGGGCGTAGGTAAAAAGGTTCTTCCTGCCGAACCTGCCAGACCAACATTACGGCAACCGCTGTCCGAACGCTGGAACGAGATTAAAGAGGCCCGCGAATACCAGTATGGTCACGATGTGGAACCACCCACGGGTTTGATCGATGAGCTTTGGCAACGATTTCTAGCCTGGCTTTTTGAGTTTCTCTACAGTACCGATACCCGAAAAAGCCGCGAATGGGTACAGATTCTGTTCATTACGGCCGTGGTCGTATTTGTGCTGTATAAGTTCATGGGCATGGACAAAATGGGCCTGTTCCAGCGGAAATCGAAACGATCTACGCTTCCCTATTCCCTGATGCAGGAAGATATTCACGCGATTGATTTTCGGGAGGCGATTGATCAGGCGGTTCATCAGCACAATTATCGACTGGCCGTGCGACTGTTGTACCTGCAAACCCTCAAGACGATGGCCGATCGACAGCTGATTTCCTGGCAAATCAATAAAACCAACCGTACGTACGTCTATGAGGTGAATCAGCCGGGCTTACGGCCTACATTCGAACATTTGACTTCGTTGTTTGAATATGTCTGGTACGGCGACTTTCCGGTAACCGAAGAACGGTACCGTGAAATTCAACGGGAGTTTAATGAGTTTAGGGTGTAGCGTTCTTAGTTAATAGTTGTACTAATTCCGTAGGAGTTCCATAATCACTAGCCTAGGTGCAAGCCCAGGTCTCCTCCGATTTATATTTATAACGTTTTTCCGTTCGTGAAGCATTCGAAATTTCTGTTCTTTCTGCTTAGTATCATCGTCTTGTTTGTGGCGGTAGAATACTTCCGTCCGCGACCCATCGACTGGACGCGGACGTATCGGAATGACCAGAAAATGCCTTTCGCTACCCAAGCTCTTTATGACCTGTTGCCGGGACTGTTTCCCAAACAGCCCGTTCGCTCGGTACGTCTGCCCTTTTATAATCTCTGGAAAGAACAGCAACTCGCTCCTCGGAGTACCTACTTATACATCAGCGAAAACTGTACGTTCGAAAACGCCGACGTAAAGGCTTTGTTTGCGTACCTGAAACGCGGAAATGTCGTTTTTCTCTCGGCCAACGGTTTCCCAAAGCTTTTACTGGATTCACTGCATTTGAAAATAGGTACCAATCATCTGGTTGATTTCAACCGGGCGTACCAGGAACAGGCCCAGCCGGACGAAGATCAGCAAGCCTTTTACAACCGCTTTCGGCTCGATACCATGGCTCTGAATTTAACGAATCCAGCCTTCAAACGACCGGGTAAGGGCTTTGTCCTAGAAAGAGAAACTGCAGAAAATCATTTCCTTACCACCGAGTCTACACAGAAAGCCACTGTTTTGGGCGTAAACCAGCACGGTCAGTATAATTTCCTAAAATTCAACTTCGGAGCGGGTACGCTGTACCTGCATTCGGCTCCGGAAGTTTTCACCAATTACTACCTCCTGCAACAGGGTGACGCCAATTATGCCTTTCGGGCCCTTTCGTACTTACCCAATCTACCCATTCTTTGGGATGAGTATACGGAACAGGGTCGCGAGGGTGAAAAAAGCTTGTTCCGCTTTCTCTTTACCAGTCCGAGCCTAACCTGGGCGTATTACCTGACGCTGGCGGCTTTATTTCTGTTTGTACTCTTTGAAAGTAAACGACGACAACGCGTCATTCCGGTACTGGAGCCGCTACGAAATAGCTCTCTGGAATTTGTTGAAACGGTAGGCCAGTTGTACTACCATCAAGCCGATCATAGCGTGATTGCCGAAAAGAAAATTCAGCACTGGCTGACGTACGTACGCCAGCGATTTGGTCTGAAAACGACGGAGCTGGACGAAGAATTCAAAGAACTACTGACGGCAAAAAGTGGACTCGAACGTTCCGAAATTGATCGATTATTGGGTCGAATCGGGCAGGTACGATACTTTTCAGGAAATTTGCCCGAAAACCAGCTGGTTGATCTGAGTAACCAGATTGAACAATTTTACCAGCGTACCCAGTAACTCATGACCCAGATTCAGGAAACCATTCGGCGTATTCAGGAGATTGCCCGCTATCTGCAAAGGCTGGAATCGGATGATGACGCTTTGTTTGCTGAACTGAATGCGATCGACAAAGCCGTGATTGCTCAGTTGCTGGAAGAGTACAAAGTCGTTGAAAAACAGTTCAAGCCCATTAAACTGCTCCGGTACGAAGTGCTGAATCAGTTGCAGGAAGAACGCCCGCCCCTGCGTGCAGAAGACGTGGATTTTTACCGCGAACGCATCGAACGGAGAGATACCGAGTACTTTCAAAAGTACGGATTAAAAGTAGTTGAAGGGTTGGCTAATTCTCAGCCGCGAGATTCGTTTAGTGTGTATCGCCGTCAGGGCAAAAGTCTGTACTTCCGGCTGCTGTACCCGATTTTCTACCGGAAACTGCAATCCAACCTCATCAAACCGGCCCTAAAGGATATTACTACTGATATTGCCGAAACGCTGGGATTGAGTGAGTACCGTACGCATACCGTCGATTTTCGGGGAAGCACCAATTTTGGTTCACTCGTGTGCTGGCTAGCCCTGTACCCGGCTCGCTTTCGCTCGCATCAGGAATGTCATCACCTGTTTCTGACCATTACGGCCGATGGATTAAAGGCTGGTTTATGGTCGGGGCTTACTAATAAGGCTTCCTTTGAGGGTTCCGTCCAGAACGTTCAATCGTACGAAACGGCGGTAGAGTTCTTGAAACGATTGCGTAGCGATTACTACGTATTCAATCAAGAAGGAAAAACGCCTAAGAAATCCACAAAAAAAGCGGTTGTATCGACACCGGCCCCGGTCTTTGCCGAACCCATACCAGCGTATCAGCCCCGACCTTATACGGCAGCGGACGCTTTGCAGGAATTATTTCTTTCGGACGAACGCTTTCAGGAAATTCAGGATGCGTTGGCCTACAAGCAAAATTTGATTTTGCAGGGCCCACCCGGCGTGGGAAAGACCTTCGTCGCCAAACGGCTGGCCTATACCTTATTGGGTGCTCGGGATGAAAGCCGTATCGAAACCATCCAGTTTCATCAGTCGTACGCTTACGAAGATTTTATGCAGGGACTGCGGCCCGATGGAGCCGGTAATTTCTATTTGCGAAACGGCGTATTTTACGAATTCTGTAAGCGAGCTGGGCAATCTGACCAACCCTTCGTATTCATTATCGACGAAATCAATCGGGGCAACTTAAGCCGAATTTTTGGGGAATTATTTCAACTGATGGAAAGCGATAAACGGGGCCCTGCTCACGCCATTACGCTGACCTATTCGGAAGAACACTTTTTCGTACCCGCCAATGTCTATTTGATTGGGACTATGAATACCGCTGACCGCTCATTGGCCCTGGTAGATTACGCCCTAAGGAGACGTTTTGCGTTTATCGAGCTAGCTCCAACCTTCAGTACTAAGTTTCAAGCATTACTGGAAAACGAAGGCGTATCTACGGAGTTTATCCACATTTTGGTGAATAAATTGGAGTTTATCAACAAAGTTATCCACAATGATCGCAATCTAGGCAGTGGATATCTCATAGGTCATAGTTACTTCACCCATCCACAAATGCCCGAGAAAGAATGGTTCCTACGCATCATTCGACTGGAAATTGCTCCGCTGTTGCGAGAGTACTGGTTTGATGAACCGGATCAGGCGGAAGAACAAATTCAACGGCTACTGGCGTAATTTCACAAAATTCTATTTGGCAGGCCGGGGGGAAACCCCGAATTTTGTCCTCGTTTTATTAAAAACGATTTACTGTTACGTAGGCGGTGGTTTTCAGGCAAGAGGCTGCTGGAAAGACGGAACGGTAAATTGAAAACTTATTCGGATGAAACTATATTCCACCAAGCACCAGAGTCCTGACGTTAGCTTAGAAGAGGCTGTTTTTCGTGGGCTGCCCCCCGATAATGGGTTGTACATGCCCGAATATATTCCGACCCTTCCGCTTTCATTTTTTGAAACGATTCAGGACTTATCGCTACCCGAGATTGCTTTGGAAGTTTCCAAAGCGTTGATTGGCGACGACATTCCCGAAACCGACCTCAAACGCATCATCGATCAGGCCATTACGTTCGATGCTCCGGTGGTAGCGGTGGAACCTGATACGTACGTGCTCGAATTATTCCACGGCCCTTCCATGGCCTTCAAGGATTTTGGGGCTCGTTTCATGGCGGCATTGATGTCCTATTTTCTGGAAAAATCAGCCAAGGAAATTCATATTCTCGTAGCCACCTCTGGTGATACGGGCGGAGCCGTAGCTCAAGGGTTTTACCAAACTCCGGGCGTTAAGGTTACGATCTTGTACCCCCGTGGAAAGGTTTCTGACATTCAGGAGAAACAATTGACCACCCTTGGAGCTAACGTTACAGCGTTGGAAGTCGAAGGTACGTTTGACGATTGCCAGCGATTGGTGAAAGAAGCATTTTTGGATGCTGATTTGCGGGCGAAATTTAACTTAGCTTCAGCTAACTCAATTAATATCAGTCGTTTAATTCCCCAGGCGTTTTATTATTTCAATGCCTACGCTCGTCTCAAACATCTGGGTAAGCCCCTCGTATTCAGTGTGCCGAGTGGAAACTTTGGCAACCTGTCGGCGGGAATCATTGCCTACCGCATGGGTCTGCCCGTACGTAAGTTTATCGCGGCGACAAATAGTAATCACGTCGTTCCCGATTACCTGTCCACGGGTGTATTCGAGCCTAAACCTTCACAGGAAACCATTTCGAATGCGATGGACGTGGGTAATCCCAGCAACTTCCCGCGTTTACTGCTCCTAAGCGGCGGTGAATGGGAAACTGCTAAGGATTTGATAACGGGCATTTGGTATGACGACGCACAAACGCAGGATGCCATTCGCCACGCCTATGATTCGACGGCTTATCTGCTGTGCCCGCATACGGCCATTGCGTATCAAGGGTTAAAAGACACGGTAGCGGAAATGGAGGAGGATGTAACGGGTGTTTTCCTATCTACGGCTCATTACGCGAAGTTTCTTCCTACCATGGAAGCGACACTCGGTACTACACTACCCGTTCCTGAACGATTGGCTGAATTACTCGACAAGACGAAGGAAGCTATTCCTATGAGCAGCAATTTTGCCGACTTTAAAGCTTATTTACTAGGTTAATTACGTACTTGTTTTTTATGAAAAGGGCCAAACGAAAGACGTTTGGCCCTTTTTGGTTGAACAGATTGTAGAGGAATCGTGTAGAGTACTCAACGTAACGGTCTGCTATACGGAGGAATATTGGGATTTTATTTGCCCAATTTCTAGGCAGATACCGGTTTGGTATCGGTTTTTAACCTGTAGATTCATCTGAGATTCCTTCAACGCATTTAAAAGTAATAAACAACCGTCAACCAACCTTTGAATACATAGTACTTCAACCTGAACGATTGAATTTATAACCAACCTGCGTTACCATCAACTTATAGAGTGTCAACCTATCACTTAAAATTATTCCAACCTGCGTTATTGCCATGAAAAAAAGTTTGATTGCCCTTAGTACCGCTTTAGCATTAGGAATGTTTACTCTGACCTCTTGCGAAGAAAAACCGAAAAGTGCCGAAGAGAGCTTAGCTGAGGCTAAACAAGAGGCACGCGAAGAGAAAGCGGAAATCAATGAAGATTTACAGGAAGCAAAAAATGACGCGTCTGAGAAGCGGGCGGAAGTAAACGCTGAGCTGAAACAAGAAGAACGCGAGTTTCTTGCTAAAATGGAAGCCCAACGCGACAATATCGATGCTGAGCTGAAGCAAATCGACGCGAAGCTGGATAAGGCCAAAGGCGAAGAGAAAGCCCGCTGGGAAGCTCGGAAAGATCGGCTCGAAAAGCGAAAAGATAAAATCGACGAAAACATGATCGAATTAAAAGGTGGTCTGAAACGCGATTGGAAATCATTCAAAGCAGACGTAGACAAAACGTTTGACGATATCAAAAGAGATTTGAAGAACTAATGAATAGACCTCTCAATGGGGTTATATCATACAACATATTTAACCATGGCTAATAAAAGTCTTCTAGGATTTGCCGCTGCCGGAGCTGTAGGGGTACTGATCGGAATCATCGTTGCTCCTGAAAGTGGCAACAAAAACGTTAAAAAAATCAAACGCTTCGTTAACGATTGGGCTAGCAAAATGCTCGACGAAATCGAAGCAGGCAAGAGCTCTCTGGGTGAATTTGCTGATGAAGCCGAAGAAAAAGCTTACGAGCTGAAAGGCAGAGCAAAAGCTAAAGTAGAGGATTTCAAAGATACTGCGTATGAACTGAAAGGTGAAGCAGCTGCTAAAGCAGAAGACTTCGCTGATGAAGTAAAACAAACGTACTCAGACGTTCAAAGCGAAACCAAACGCTCATTCTCTTAAGCGTCTATCCAACCTCAACTTTGGTCTATAAACGGCCAACAAAAAATCCGGTAAGGTCACTTACCGGATTTTTTGTTTATCAGCTTTGTACTAGAATTTGATGCCTACACCCAGCAGAAAGTTGAAACCAGCCTGAGGGTAGTAGTAATTTTCAGTAGTAAACTGTCCTTCAGAAACATAACTGAAGCTATAGCCATTGGATTCGTAGAGTCGATTGAAAACGTTATTTAGTAATAGACTCACGTTAATCTCTTTGACAAATTTGGGCTTGATGCTGTAAATAGTCCGAATGTCATTCGTAAAATAGCCGTTGAGTTTTCGACCTTCATCCTGCGTATTATCCAAATATTGCTTTCCTACGTACTTGGCCAGCCATCCCAACTCCAAATTTTTGATTGGTTTCCAGAGGAGTTGTCCGCCAAAAATTACGTTCGGTGAAAAAGAGATGTCCGTATTTCTGGAAATTTGTTCCTGCTGCGTTTCGTCATCATAATTATCGTAGTACGAACGAAACTCCTTGATTTTGTTCTGGCTAAAGGTAGCATTGGCGTTCAAGGTCAAGGGTTTAGCGATCTGATAACCGCCTTCTACTTCCAGACCCATCCGATAACTCTTGCCCGCGTTGGTGCGAGTAGGGCTACCCACGTCGTTGAGTTTACCCGTCAGTACCAGCTGGTTTTTGTAGTTCATGTAATAGCCGTTAACTGTGAAAGCCAGTTTGCCCGCCTGTACACGATACCCCGCTACCCAGTCCTGAAGCTGTTCGGCTTTAGGACGACTTTGGGCCGTCGACTGGGTAAAGTCGTCGCGATTCGGTTCCCGATTAGCCACGCTAAATGAAGCGTACGCCGAGTGCTGTTCGTTAATCTGGTAATTCAAGCCCAGTTTAGGATTAAAGAAATTCAGATCCGCCTGCTGCTGTACATTCTGCAATTGACTGTTGATTCCCAGAAAATCGTAGTGAACCCGTCGAATCTGAGCGTCTGCGAAAACGTTCAAGCCTTCCGTCAACTGGTAATACGCTTTGGCATATAAGTTGAAGTCAGTTTTAGTCGCATCATCTTCGTAGTACCGCGTACGAATGTTGGAGTTACTGGCAAAACGAGCCCAGATGATTTCACCGAAGTGCTTACCCGTATAACGATTCCAACCTCCACCAATATTTACCTTCAGCTTCTTAAAGGAATCATAGTCGAGCGAGAATACCGTTCCATAAAAATCATTGTCAAGCCATTTGCGGCGGATGAGCGTAGTCGTATCAACGGTAACCCCGCCAATGACAACCGGAGCTAGTCCATACTTATTGAGTTTTTCGCCGGGTTTATATTCTTCGTAATAGCCACGTCCCTTCGTATAGTGAAGGTTGAAGTTGAAGGTCCAGTTACGGGAAAGCTGATGCGAACTCAGTAACTGGTAATTATCCTGCTGGTAATTATCGGTCTGGTTGTCGTACGTAAAACTATTGTAGGTGCGATTCGTCTTTAACAGATATTCCGGCACGCCATTCCAGGCCTGATACGTTTTCTCAATGCCGGAAAAAATATTAATCCGTACAAAGGATTTTTTCCCAAAATACGCTCCCGACAAGTAGAACGATTTAAGGTTGGAAGAAGCCCGATCCACGTAACCATCCGTGGTCAATCTGGACAGACGGGCATCTACGGTAAATTTTCCGTTAATGAGTCCCGTGCCTGCCAGTACATTGTTTTTCAGTGTATTAAAAGAACCCACGCTGTGATTCGTTTCAGCGTAGGCATCTTTCCGAAATTCATTCGTCTGGACGTTTACCGTCGCCCCAAAAGCTCCGGCCCCATTGGTCGATGTACCCACGCCGCGTTGGATCTGAATGCTGGTTGTACTGCTCGCAAAATCGGGCATGTTAACCCAAAAGAGCCCCTGACTTTCGGCATCATTGTAAGGAATTCCGTTGAGGGTTACATTAATCCGAGTTGCGTCGGAGCCACGAATCCGAAAGCCGGTATAACCAATGCCCGCTCCGGCGTCGCTGGTCGTTACTAAAGAAGGTTGGAAATTGAGAAGTACGGGTAGATCCTGACCCAAATTCTGTTTCTGAATTTCTTCACCTCCTACATTCGTATACGCCATTCCGGTACGCTGGTTGGCCCGCGTCGCGGATACTACCACTTCATCCGCGGTAAACGAACTACGTACCAGAGCAATACGCAGCGGTTGCGTAGCAGTCAGGTCAATACGCTGTTTTTCATAGCCCACGTAGCTGATTTCAAGCGTCGTCACCTGATTAGGTAGATTGCTTAACGAGAAGCTCCCATCCGTTTTCGTGGTTACGCCTCTTCGCGTGCCCACTGCCTGTACACTGGCTCCGGGTAGGGGCTGACCGTCCGATGCATCCGTTACCGTACCCGATGCATTTTTCTGAGCAAACGTATACAGCGAAGAAAGTAATAGGAAGAAAAGTAGAAAACCTTTACCCAAAAAATGGGGCAGTTTTACTGCGTGAGTAAAGCTTGTATGCATGGTCGTATAGCTACGACAGGCTAAGGGGCTGAAGCCCGTCCGGGTTTCAGTACATAAATGGATAAAAGTATTGATGCTGGGACAATCCGAAGAAATACAGGTTTTCAGACTATCTACGCTTCCCTTCGACGGCATTATCCGTGGCAGGTTCAATGGGTATGATCTCAGCCCGTTAGGTAGGGCACCCCTTTATGCGATCAGTTTGACAAAGGTAGGCGTTTGCGAAGGGATTTGATGTAAAAAACAATTTTTATCGAAAGAATGGAAGCTATTCCAACCCTTTAAATCGAAATTGGGTCTTTAGAAGGTCCTCCATACCTTTATCTATCATGAAAGTACTCACTATGCTGGGTTTTATGGTGATGGCTGCTTTCTTAGGCATCACGTTGGCATCCACGCAACAACAACTTCAACCCATTAATACTGTACTGGGCGATGAAAGCTTTATTGCCACCTACGGCCGTAAACCTGATTTGAGAACGCCGCAATCGCTTCGTATTGAAACGCATTTAGCATACGTAGAAGACAAGTTGCGACAAAGCTCTGTAACCCATCTGCCCGTACATCTCCAACAAAAACGCCAACGGTTGTTAGACCTATTACAGCAATACAGGGAGGCTGGTAACTTTCCCCAAAATGAGCCGAATGTAAGTCAACACAAACCCTGCTTCATGGATAAGAACGGCACCATTTGTGCAGTAGGCTACCTGATCGAGCAGACGGAAGGGAGAGCAATCGCCGAACGCATCAATGCCCGTCATCCGTACGACTATATTCAGGACATGGATATGCCCGAAGTGCAGGAATGGATAGAAAACTCAGGACTAACTGAAGAGGAATATGAAATGATTCAGACCAGTCATTAGGATCAGATTTAGTAACGGCATAAAAAAGCCCACTTTCAACAAGTGGGCTTTTTTAGTATAGACAAATCCAGTGCTTATTTAGCCTGATCTTGTTGCGGGGTCAGGAGTTGGAAGAACTCATCCAGACGGGGGGTCAAGATGATCTCCGTTCTGCGGTTGACCTTGCGTCCCGCCGAGCTCTTGTTGGAATCCTTGGGCTCGTACTCACCCTTACCAGCGGCCGTCAAACGGGCCGGATCCACCTTGAACTTGCTTTGCAGCAACCGTACCACCGAGGTGGCCCGACGCACACTCAAGTCCCAGTTATCCCGGTTGAGATCCGTCGAGATGGGTACGGCATCGGTGTGACCCTGTACCATGACCTCGAGCTCATTGTGATCGTTGATGACCTTGGCAACCTTACCCAGCACTTCTTCGGCCCGGGCATTCACGTTAGCCTGACCCGTGGCAAACAAGAGTTTGTCCGAGATCGAAACGTACACGACACCTTTCTTAACTTGAACCTCGACGTCCTCATCGTTGACATTGGCCAGCGAGCGTTTGAGATTCGTCACCAGGGTCAGATTCAGCGAATCCTTGCGTTGGATGGAGGTGTTCAGACTCTGGATGTATTTACTCTGCTGATCGATGGCTTCCAGGGAGCGTTTGATGGACTCGGCTCCTTGCTTGGAAACAATGGAGAGATCGGCCATGCGGTCCAGAAGACCGGCGTTGGTACGCTTTAAGTAATCCAGCTGATCTTCGACTTCCTTAACGCGGGCGGTTTTGGCCGTCAGCTCGTTGTTGCGGGCATCGAGCTGTGATTGCAGGGAAGCGGATTTTTGTTGACAATCGCCGAGTTCGACGCGGATGCGTTCGGCCAGGCGGGTGTTTTCGGTTTTTAGGTCATTGACCTGGGCTTGCAAGGCGGATGCTTTTTTCTTGCTCACGCAGGACTGACTCACAACGGCCACCGACAGGGCCATCATTACCCATACTTTTCTCATAACGGTGATAAGTTTAGCGAGTTAATTAATTTCCCATTCAAAAGACTCGCAAAAAAGATAAAAAAAAGTCAAGCGTCAAAACGCTTTCCGAATTCACCAAAAAATGAACATTATTTTTGCGGAATACGTTAAAATCCTAACGTACCATTCCCCGAAAAGCTCGCTTTTTCTATCCTTTCTTGCGTAAAGAAACTATGCCCGAGGAGTTAACTTCCATTCAGCCAAAAAATTACCTTGGATTATCGCTGGTTTTTTTCTAGGAAATAGACTATTTTTGCACCCCGATTGCCGGACTGTAAAATTCCCATTTCGATTGGAAGTCCTGGCAAGCAAGGGACCGGTACGGAAACAAACACAATCAAAAACCAATAATGGCAAGAGATTTAAAATTCACTCGAAACATTGGTATTGCCGCCCACATTGATGCAGGGAAAACGACTACTACGGAGCGTATTCTCTACTATGCGGGTGTTAGCCACAAAATCGGTGAAGTACACGATGGTGCTGCTACCATGGACTGGATGGATCAGGAGCAAGAGCGTGGAATTACGATTACTTCTGCTGCTACCACAGTAAACTGGAAGTACCGTGATCACTCTTATCACATCAACATCATCGATACTCCGGGTCACGTTGACTTTACGGTAGAAGTAAACCGTTCATTACGCGTACTCGATGGCTTAGTATTCTTGTTCAGCTCAGTAGATGGCGTTGAGCCTCAGTCTGAGACGAACTGGCGTTTGGCTGATAACTACAAAGTTCCCCGGATCGGTTTCGTTAACAAGATGGACCGTTCAGGTGCTGACTTCCTGAATGTAGTAAAGCAAGTAAAAGAAATGCTGGGTAGCAATGCAGTACCCCTGCAATTGCCGATCGGTGCTGAAGATAACTTCCGTGGTGTTGTTGACTTAGTAAACTTCCGTGGTCTGATCTGGAACGAGGCTGACAAAGGTATGACCTTTGAAGTAGTCCCCATTCCGGAAGACATGCTGGAAGAAGCTACGGAATACCGCGAAAAATTACTTGAAGCAGTAGCTGATTATGATGAAACGCTGATGGAAAAATACTTCGAAGATCCTGAGTCGATCTCTGAAGATGAAATCCTGAATGCACTTCGTCGGGCTACGATTGAAATGAAAATCGTACCGATGTTGTGCGGTTCTTCGTTCAAGAACAAAGGGGTACAGACGATGCTTGACTACGTGATGGCTCTGATGCCTTCGCCGCTGGACAAAGAAGCTATCGTAGGTACGAACCCTAACACGGATGCGGAAGTAGTTCGTCATCCAACGGAGTCTGATCCATTCGCGGGTCTGGCTTTCAAAATTGCTACTGATCCCTACGTAGGTCGTCTGTGCTTTGTACGGGCGTACTCAGGGGTACTGGAAGCCGGTTCTTACGTTTTGAATACCCGTTCAGGTAACAAAGAGCGTATCTCTCGTATCTTCCAGATGCACGCAAACAAGCAGAACTCTATCGACCGCTTAGCGGCTGGTGACATCGGAGCTGTGGTTGGTTTCAAAGACATCAAAACGGGAGATACCCTGTCGGATGAGAAGAACCCAATCGTTCTGGAATCTATGGATTTCCCAGATCCCGTTATCGGTTACGCAATCGAGCCGAAGAAATCAGCTGATCAGGATAACTTCTCGAAAGCCATTACGAAGCTGATCGAAGAAGATCCGACGTTGAAAGTTGAAACCAACGAAGAAACGGGTCAGACGATTATGCGTGGTATGGGTGAGCTTCACTTGGAAATCATCATCGACCGGATGCGTCGTGAGTTCAAGGTTGAAGTAAACCAAGGTGCTCCGCAGGTTGCTTACAAAGAAGCCCTGACGAAGAATGCCGAACACCGTGAAGTTTACAAGAAACAAACGGGTGGTCGCGGTAAATTCGCCGATATCGTATTCGAAATCGGACCCCGCGAAGATGGTAAGCCTGGTCTGGAGTTTGTAAACGAAATCGTAGGTGGTACGATCCCTCGCGAATTTATTCCTGCAATCCAGAAAGGTTTCGACGAGGCTATGAAAAATGGTCCTCTCGCCGGATACCAAATGGATTCTATGCGGGTTCGTTTATTCCATGGTTCTTTCCACGATGTCGATTCAGATTCACTGTCTTTCGAAATGGCTGCCCGTCTGGGTTACAAAGAAGCCGCTCGTTCAGCAGGTGCGAAACTGATGGAGCCCATCATGGCCGTTGAAGTACTGACGCCGGATGAATACACGGGACCGATCACGGGTGACTTGAACCGTCGTCGTGGTATCATGAAAGGTATGGATACCCGTAACGGTGCTCAGGTAATCAAGGCTGATGTACCTCTGTCAGAACTGTTCGGTTACGTAACGGATCTGCGTACGATGTCTTCAGGTCGTGCTACGGCTAACTTGACCTTCTCTCACTACGAGTTCGTTCCGCAAAACATTGCTGAAGACGTAGTGAAGAAAGCGAAAGGAGTATAATTTCTGGTTGATAGTTATTAGTTGATGGTTGTTAACGCATGTAACTGTACAAACAACTATCAACTAATAACCAACCACTACATAAAGACTTCCCTGCCGGAGTAAATGGTTCTTTCGGTGATGGGTATGCGGAAACGCAATTTTTTTAACGAACCAGTTATTAACTCTGATGAGCCAAAAAATTCGCATTAAGCTCAAGTCATTTGACCACAACCTGGTGGACAAATCGGCTGAACGCATCGTGAAAGCCGTAAAGGCTACGGGTGCTGTGGTAAGTGGTCCTATCCCCTTGCCAACTGACAAGCAAATCTATACCGTACTGCGTTCACCGCACGTAAACAAAAAAGCTCGGGAGCAATTCCAGCTTTGCACCTACAAACGTTTGGTTGACATTTACTCAACGTCAGCTAAAACGGTAGACGCCCTGATGAAGTTAGAACTTCCCTCAGGTGTTGACGTGGAAATCAAAGTTTAAGTAGCTTTAGGTATTAAAAAAAGCCCGTTTTCGAAAGAAGACGGGCTTTTTTAATACTCGTAATTTTGTAGTGCCAGGATAGCCACGATAACGTGCCCTGTGTAGTGTGAAACTGGTTATGTAAAAATTCTCAAGAGAAGAATTAAGTGCGTGGCGTTTGTAAAGCCAATAGAATAGAAGGGTAATCCACACCCATCCGTTTTTTTTATTGGAATCAACTGCGATAAAGCTAATACAATAGTTACATCTATTCACACTACAGAAAATAGGAATAGGCAAACCTTACTTTCAAATGCTGGTATAACAGCTAAACAGGTGAGTACTCGTAAGCTATCTACCATGCCTAGAAAGCAAAAAGCCCCGTCAGGGTAACTGACGAGGCTTTTTAAAAGAGCAAGATATAGATTAGTATCCGCCCCGGAACTTATACGTATCGGCTACCTTTTTCATCGCAACCATGTACGCGGCAATCCGCATGGGGACTTTGTACTCCTGAGAGGTATTGTACACCCGATCAAAAGCATCTTTCATAATCCGGTCCGAACGACGATTGATCCGGTCGAGCGTCCATTTGTAACCAATTCGGTTCTGTACCCACTCGAAGTAGGATACCGTAACGCCACCCGCATTCGCCAGAATATCGGGTACCACCAGAATGCCTTTTTCGTTAATGATTTCGTCGGCACTGGCGGAAGTAGGACCGTTGGCCCCTTCCACAATCAGTTTAGCCTGAATACCGCCGGCGTTATCATCCGTAATGACATCTTCCTTCGCTGCGGGTACGAGTAAATCTACCGGTAGCGTCAAGAGTTCTTCATTCGTAATTTTCGTCGCTTCTGAATAGCCTTCGAGCAAACCTTTATGCTGGTCGCGGTACTGCATGGCTTTCAGAATGTCGATACCGTTTTCGTTATAATAGGCTCCGGTTACGTCACTGATACCGAGCACCTTCACGCCACGTTCCTGCAACAGGGCTGCCGCATGGGAGCCTACGTTACCGAATCCCTGAACGGCGGCCGTAGCCCGGTAGGGATTAATGCGTAATTTTTCCATGGCGGAAATGGAGGCCGTCATTACCCCGCGACCCGTAGCTTCTTTCCGGCCCAGTGAACCACCCAGTACGAGAGGTTTACCCGTGACGACTGCGTTGACCGTCATGCCGTACGATTTGGAGTATTCGTCCATCAACCAAGCCATCTCGCGTTCGCTCGTACCCATATCCGGAGCTGGAATATCCCGATCCGGACCAAAGACATCAAGCATCGCACCGGTATACGCCCGCATTAATCGCTCGATTTCACCGGTGGACATTTCGCGGGGATTACAACGAATACCACCTTTCGCTCCACCATAAGGTATATCAACTACGGCACACTTCCAGGTCATCCAGGCTGCTAATGCTTTTACTTCGTCCATGTTCACATCGGGATCGAAGCGGATACCGCCTTTGGAAGGTCCAAGAATCGTGGAGTGTACGACGCGTATCCCTTCAAAAACTTTGACGGAGCCATCGTCCATGGTTACGGGCAAGCCCACCACCACTTGTTTACGGGGTACCATCAGAATATCATACATCTCTGGAGAGATGTTCAATAATTTAAAAGCTTCATTGAAGCGTTGCTTCATGGATTCCAGCGGACTTTCGTGTTGCAAGGGTGCTGGCTCTATATACGTCATGGCTTGTTCTTATTTTAGTAATAAATTGGATTAAAATAATAAATATTTTGATCCGCCGCAAACTTAACAGGATTCTTTTAAGAAAAACAAACGTGCTCGAATTAGCGGTTCCTGAACTCTCAACCAGAATTTATATATTTAAAGGGAATACGGAATTGTCATTTGAAAAACGAAACGATTGCCAAAGAAAGAATGCTTTTCATCGGTAAAGGAGTAGAATAATTTTTTTGATTGTTTGGGCGTTTCCGTAAAAAAGTTACTTTTGTTCCTTTTTTTTAGAATATATTTTTGTCACCGCCCCCAAGGGTAAGGGCCTGTTGATCACTGCCGCCGTAGAAACTATTTGGTATCGATATTCGTTTATATTTCTAACAAACCCCGTGCAATATGATGTCCCCAGTAGAAGAAAAAACCCGTTATTCGGAAGAAGAGTTAAAGGAATTTGAAGAGTTGATTCAAAAGAAATTAGGTGACACCCGAACGGAGCTTAACTACATTCGGGAGGCCCTGAGCAAGCGGAATGATCCTGGTACGGACACTACTTCGGGTAATACCAAATTGCTGGAAGACGGAGCAGATACGAGCGAACGCGAAAACCTGAGTCAGTTAGCCGCTCGTTTACAGAAGTATGCGACGCAGTTGGAAAATGCACTGATTCGTATTAAAAATGGTACGTACGGCGTTTGTGTGGATACGGGTAAACTGATTCCGAAAGAACGACTCCGCGTGGTTCCGCATACGCAGCAAACGATTGAAGCAAAACTACGGAAACAAAGCTAGCCGTACCTTTACTGCATTACAGCCGCTTTCCTTTTCCTCCTATTTTATACCCTTGTATCACAAAGGCCAGCCCACTCTGGCCTTTTTTTATGGCCTCTTGACTGTATCACGCTGCTTTTTAGGCAGTACTTCGTCGGGAATATCGGGCGAGTGCACGGAATCGCTAAGTTCAGCGTTGTAGGGACAGGCCTTTCATTTTTTATCCTTTTTCATGCGAATTCTTTTTACGTTCGGTATGCTTTTGTGGGCTTCACTGTCCTACGCCCAGCTTTCCTTAACCCCTAGCCGGATTTTTGCTTCCGGGATCAACGTACGGGCTGAAGTGACGCCGGCGGCCTCGATCAATGATACGGCTCGTTTAGGCTATTCCCGGTTTAACGTGCAGGGAATTATTCCCATTCGGGGTGGGGCAGGTGTGAAGTTCCATAATTTCAACCTGCGTAAAATCGACGTTGAAATCAACCAGATGTTTCTGGCCATCAACGCGGGGTACCGAATGCCGAATTTCTCCTTCGATAAAAATGATCAGGGCATTTATACAGTTTCCGCGGCCATTACGGGTATCCACGCCAGCTTACGGGATAAAATTTGGGTATACGCGGTGGGTTTAGGCGTGAGTGAAACCGAAGATTTATTCAGCTTTAGTAAAGCTCGCCCGTATGGCGTAGGTGGAGCCGTGCGGGTACGCATTGCGGGCTTGCGTACGCAGTGGTTTTACGGGGGAGCGGTCGTTTTTGAGCCGGGTCGGATTACGCCCATTCCCATTGGTGGTATCAACGCCCGTATTGCGAAAAATACCCGCCTGACGCTCATTTTACCTTTACAGGCTTCCATTGCCCAGAAGGTTTCCAAACAGACTTGGCTCGAAGCCGGAATCGCTGCTGGTGGTTTTAATGCGGGCTATCTTACGCCTAACCTCAATCCCAATGCCATTCGACTGGCGTATCGGCAGGGGAAAGCAAGCTTCACGGTGAACTATAGCCCGGTCAAGCCCGTACAGCTTTCGTTTGAGGCCGGTATGACCGGCTTGCGTACGTTGAAAACCATGCGAGCTGGGGATGTACTGGAGAAATTTACGATTAATAGTAGCCCCTTTATGGCCGTATCCTGTTATTTCAATTTATCGAAATCCGTGCTTGACTCCCGGGGCTTCGGCTCAATTCTCTAAGGAAACCAATTCGAGAAACGAAAGAAAGCGTTCATTTTAAGCGTATACCGTTGAGTTTATAAAAACTTCCTTCAATATTCGTTTCCTCAACGCCTGGTTTGCATGGAAACGCTTCACCTTCATACAACAGATACGACTCCTTTTGAAATTCATCCCATGTCTTGGGTGGACGAACAACGCCATGAACATACGCTGACGCCGCATCGCCACGATTACTACGTGATTATTGGCGTAACCAGTGGTCGAGGCAGTCACAACGTGGATTTCCAACACTATGACGTTCAGCCGGGTAGCTGGTGGTTTCTTTCGCCGGGGCAGGTGCATCACCTACAAATGGACGGACCGCACGAAGGCTGGGTACTGAGTTTTGAGCCGGATTTTTTCTGTGTATCCGAAGCCAATCGGGAGTTGCTTATTAATACGGGATTATTTCAAAACGTACTTGATTTCAAGCCGTATTTCATCCCACCCGAGCAACTGGATTTACTAGAACCGTATTTGCAAACGCTCCAGGGCGAGTACCAGCAAAAGCGGGCGTTACGGGAGGATATGATTCGGGCCTGGCTACAACTATTTCTGATTCAGGCGTCGCGAACCTTTGCCGACCAACTGGTAACGGTCTCCGAAACGTCGAAATCCGTGTGTATCGCCCGTCAATTCCAAGATCTGGTGGATCGGGATTTTACCCGGAAAACCCGCGTATCGGAGTATGCTGACCAGCTTAATATCACGCCCAGCCATTTGAATGATACGGTGAAAAAAGTAACCGGACAGCCCGCTTCCGAGCACATCAAGCAGCGGGTGGTACTCGAAGCGAAACGCCGGGCCTTTTACGGAACTACGTCCGCTAAAGAAATTGCTTACGAGCTGGGTTTTGAAGATGAAGCTCACTTCTCGAAGTACTTCAAAGCCAATACGGGTCAAACGTTTACCGATTATCGCAAAGCCATCCGTCATAAATACGTCGAAAAATAGCCGTACGTACACTAGGATAAAGAACTGTAGGCGTGGACTTTTTGAAAGATCAGTAATTCTGACAAGATATTCCGCGATTTTGACAAGTATAAATTATATGTATATACATACATTTGTATCAACAAAAACAACAAACACATGGCAACTCCAGCAAAATGGGTAATTGACCCTACTCACTCGGAAGTACAGTTTAAAGTAAAGCACTTAGTAATTACGACCGTAACGGGTCAGTTCAGCCAGTTCAGCGGTGAAGCTACGGCCAGCGATGATTTCTCAGACGCTCAAGTGCATTTCGAAGCCGAAATTGATTCCATCTCTACCAATAACGAAGCTCGGGATGGTCACCTGAAAAGCGAAGATTTCTTTGCCGCCGAGCAACACCCCAAATTGAGCTTCGTCTCTACGGGCATCAGCAAAAAAGGTGATGAAGAATTTGTATTGAATGGTGATCTGACCATTCGTGGCGTAACCAAACCTGTAGCGTTTGCTGTAGAATACGGTGGAACGGTAGTGGATCCGTACGGACAAACGAAAGCTGGTTTTGAGGTAAAAGGTAAAATCAACCGGAAAGATTACGGTCTGACCTGGAGTGCAGTAACGGAAGCCGGTGGAGCCGTAGTAAGTGACGAAGTACGTTTAATTGCAAACGTTCAGTTCGTGAAACAAGCCTAAGTAAGCATTCGATTTCTTCCCATTTGCAGTATATAAATTTAGCCGGGTCGTTTCCTTTCAGGAAATAGCCCGGCTTTTATGCATTACGAAAAATAGAGTAACCAAAAGCTAAAGCTATGTAGGAAGGGTTGACGGCTTTTCAATGTTTGATAGGTTGATTTTAAAGTAAAAAGGGCTTGATCGCCTTGTGTACTTGTTTTAACTTCAAAGCTCATAACTGCTCAGACTTGAAACCTGAACAGCTATCAAACCCAGCCAAACCCGTAGCCTAGTGGCCCGAGTTTTTTATTTTAAATCCTCAATCAACCTAGCATTTAAGTATTATGAGTAATTCACGTAAAGAAGCCATACACGCGGCTATGATGGCCGTTACTCAGGAAACCCTCGACGACCTCGTCAACCAGATGGAAACGATTCGTTCCAGCGTGATTGAAGATCAGGAAGAAGCACAGAGCGAATCCTACGAATCCAATAACGAAATGCTGATGAATGATCGTCGCGATCTGGAAGGCCGGGCGGAAGTCATTCGTCGTGACCTCGCCACCCTGGATCAGATGGGTACGGAAATGCAGCACGATGCTGTACAGGTAGGCTCCGTAGTATTAACCGATCAGCGTAACTTTTATGTAAGCATCAGCCGAAACTGTGAAGTCGATGGCGTGGAATACATCGGTATTTCTACTTCAGCACCGATCTATACGGTACTGGAAGGAAAGAAAGCCGGCGATCGCTTCGAATTTGCTGATCAGCATTATACAATCTCAGAAGTATTTTAAGTCATAGAGTGTTCCGTCTGGAAAAAGTGAACCCTGAGCAAAGAAATTCTTCGCTCAGGGTTCACTTTTTAATAGGCTACAGCAGCACCGTAACATGCAGTTGTAGCCGCTGTTTCGCCCGACTATCTCCCCCGGAAAGCTCTTGAGCCAGCGGTTGCTGAATATTGGCACCCGCTACGAAGCGACCGAAATAAGCTTCCACACCTGCCGTAGCAAGCGTTGCGTAGCCGCCCGTCTGGGAATTACGCACGCCCTCTTTCAGGTCGCGACTAGAATACTCAGCCGTTATACCCGCGTTTGGCATCAGCGTCAGCTTCTTTCCGGCACTGGTTACGTAAAAGACCGACGTAGAGCCGCTAAGCCGATTTCCGAATCGATAGTTTTGAGCGTTGGACGTCGTCATACGGTAGCTAACGTCCGAGTTCCAGCCCCAAGAACGGTACCGAAGCGTATAAATCGCATTCAGCAGGAAATCCGTACTGCCCGTTCCGAGCTGGAAATTAGCATTGGCTCCCAGCGATCCATCGTTTACGAAATTCGAGCGACCCGTGGCCAGCTTCACACCACCACCCAAGAGCAGGGTATGATTCACGGCCCGGTCCGTCGTGTCCATGTTCGTATTGAAAACGTTGTAATTAGCTAGTACCGTAATATCACCCAGTCCATTCAATCGTGAGGAAGTTGCGGCGTCGGACTGGTAATTGAAGTTGTAGGGTACAAAGGCCAGCATCTGAATTCGCTGGGTCGGATAAAAACGTCCCCAAAGCTCCGTGGTGTGAAAGGTTTCCTTGGTACGCAGGAGTTGGGAATTCAGGTGCGAGTTGTAGGTACGGTACCGATACCGAACGCCCACAAAATTGCGGTACGACTGCGGCATGATACCGTAATAGGCATTGCCCACGCCACAGCCACAGATATCGCAGGCCCACGCGGGCAGCGACAAGCTCCATAATAGAAGCAGTAGGATTTTTTTCATGAAAAGTGAAAGCGAAAAACCGACGGGTCAGGGAACCGCCAGTTGCTTGTTCGTAAGAAATTCTTCGTCGGTCAGTGTTTTCAGGAAAGCAACAATTTGCTGCCGTTCCTGCTGCGTGAGAGCGATTCCTCGCTTGCCGTTGCTGGCTTTCAGAATCGGGTCCAGGTTGGGCGTATCGTGTACGTTTTCGGCGTAATGATCCAGTACCGCTTCCAGGGTATAGAACCGACCATCGTGCATATACGGACCCGTAACCGCTACATTCCGTAAGCTGGGTACGCGGAAGGTATAGCGATCTTTCTCCTGATTCGTGATCCGGAACCGACCTTCATCGGCATCGCTAGTGAGAAAAAGTCCGTTGTTGCGATAGCTGCGATCCGTAAACAGTTCGCCCGTGTGGCAGGAGGAGCATTTCTGTTGAAAAAGGTGCAGACCAGCCTGCTCGTCGTTCGTCAGTGTAACGCCTTCTTTACGCACAAAATGATCGTAACGAGAATTGGCCGAAACCATCGTTAACATGAACTGGGATAAAGCTTGTAGAAATCGAGTCGTGGTGATTTCTTCTGTACCGTACGCCTTTTTGAACAATAGCGGATACTTTTTCGTGGCCCGTAGCTTATCCAGTACATTCGCCATAGTTTCACCCATTTCTACCTTGCTGATGATTGGAGCGATGGGTACCAGATCCAGATCCGGTACACCACCATCCCAGAAAAACTCCGATTCCCAGGCCAGATTCTGTAGCGGCAGGGAATTCCGGGTTCCTTTCAGGTTGTGGATACCATGACTGACGTCGTGCCCGTGGTGCGTAAATCCGTACGGTTGCGAATGACATTCGGCACAGGAAATGGTATTGTCTTTCGAAAGCAAGGTTTCATTGAAGAGAGCTTTTCCCAGTTCCACACCTGAAGTCGTAAGCGGGTTCCGTTCGAACGCATACAATGGCTTCGGAAAGTTGGTGGGTACGGTAAACGAGACTTCCGGCCCGGTCCGTTCGGGTGACGAACAGGACCAGAACCAGAACAGCAGTACTACCCATACACCGGCCCAGAGCCTAGTCATTGTGAATGTGGTCAACCGTAAACATATTCACGTAGTTGTTGGCCAGCGGAGCCGCTACGGAAGGATCATGTACTGATTTGGTATCCTGAAGTTTCAGGGCCGTCGTACTGTTGAAAAACTTCTGAAGATTGACTACAAAATGAATCGTCGGGCTGATGGCCTTACGTACCGTAGCCGTTCCGTTCAGGGGCAAGGTTACGGTGCGGATGTTATTGGGGGCCTTCGCTGAGTAACCGCCAAAACCGCCTACGTGGTACTGAAAGGGTCGAACTCCCGCTCCATTGGCCGGTACGACCGGGGAGGTTCCTTCAAACTTGAGGAAGATATAACCGGAATTCCATCCCCAGTACATGTTATCTTCTTTATAATTGGAAGGGTCCAGTACACCCGTACGTTCGCCTGCGGGGGAAGCACTCTTCAGGCTATCGACACCCACCATAAAGCTGACCTCGCTGTAATCGCCTTCTGGAACGTTTTTCAGTTTAGGCTCCCAAGTCTCCGAATCGGCCTGGCGAATCAAGAAGTACTGATCCGGAAATTTTGTAACGGTACCATCCGTTTTTTTCAGCGAAACATTGCTGATGAAGTAATTCAGCGTAGTTACTGAAAACTCCTCGCCGAAGTCGTTTTTATACGGCGTAGTACCCAGTACCAGCTTTTGAGCACCTACCCGGTTATCAAACTCAAGCGTCAAGCTAGAACCATCTGGTTCGGGTTCTTCGTTTTTACAGGACGTGAAAACGGTGGTACAAAGAGCAAATAGAAGTAGGAAAAAGGGATTGATTTTCATTGAAAAAAGTATCTTGAATTTGCCTACCGAACGGGGAATCCCGCTGGTTCGGCAAAGCGTTGGTCTTTTAAAAATTCAGTATCCGTCAGCGTATTCAGAAAAGCGATGATCTTGCGTTTTTCGTCGGCGGTCATGGATATGCCTAAGCGTCCGTTTTGCTTCAGCAGCGGATCGAGGTTGGGCGTATCCTGTACGCCTGAAGCGTAATGATCGAGCATTTCCTGTAACTTGGTAAAGCGGCCGTCGTGTGTATAGGGCAGACTTTCGGCGATGTTCCGCAGGCTGGGTACCTTGAACTTGAAGCGGTCCGATTCCTGTTTGGTCACGTTATATCGTCCTTCGTCTATTACCACTTGTAGCATAGGTTTACCATTAACGTATACCACTTTGGTACGCTCAAACTTCGGTAGGCCGTTATTGCGGAAGCTACCGTCCGTGAACAACTCCCCGGCGTGACAGCTTTTACAGCCTTTCGATTCGAAGAGTTTCATGCCTTCCAGCTCATCCGCCGACAGGGTCTCGCCTTCCTTGCGGACGTATTTGTCATACCGTGAATTGGCTGAAACCAGCGTCAGCATAAACTGAGTAAGGGCATGAAGCGTCCGGTCTGCCGTAATGTCTTCCGTACCGTACGCGGCTTTGAACAGGGGCGGGTAGCCCTTCGTCCGCTGGAGTTTCTTTACTACGTTTTCCATGGTATCGTCCATCTCATCGGGATGAGTGATTGGTACAATGGCTTGTAGATCAAGATTTTCTACGGCACCGTCCCACATGTAATGTTTTTGCCAGGCCAGATTCTGAAGAGCCAGCGAGTTGCGAAGGCCCGTCCGGTTTTCGATACCGTGACTCAAGTCGTGCATGTGGTGGGTAAAGGCGTAGTATTGACGGTGGCATTCGCCGCAGGCAATGGTACTGTCCCGCGAGAGGATTCCGTCGTAAAACAACTGTTTACCCAGGGCAAAACCCGCTTCGGTCACCGGCTTTTGGGCGACGGGGTAATCGGGTTGTGGAAAGTTCTTAGGTATACTGAACAAGGGCACGGGTGCCGAGGGAGCGGGGTCCTTCGAGCACGCCAGACTGATCAGAAAAATCAGGAATGGGTATACTTTTCTCATAAGCAAAGCCTTGCCGGCGGCACACAGCCGTACAATTCATTTATACGTCGAGAAAGGTGTAAAAGTGTCTGTTAGTACCTAAAAACTAGGAAAAGATCGCCTGGGGCGGGCGAAAACAATCACTCAATGAATCATGCACGTAGACTGGAGCCCGGAAAGGCGTGGGCTCTAGCTCACGTTCGGCCCATGAAGGAAGGCCAAACGTAAAGGTCATCAGCAGATGTTCATGCGGCAGTTCCAGCAACTGCGTTACCAGACGCTGGCTGGCCTCGCGTTCATCGTGTTCCTGAGCGGCTTTAAGTTTTTTCGCCAGGTAACATTTTCCGTCGCAGTGTAATTCGGGACGCAAACGATTTTCGCAGAGGTACTGGGCAATGTAATCGTGCCGAAGCTCGAAGTCAACCAGAATGACCGGGACTACGAGCGTGCGTAACATCAGAAGCGATGTCAGCACATACACGCCGAAAGTCCGCAGAGTTGCATTCATGCGTGCAAAGCTAAAGCCGGAAAGGAAATCACGTATTATTTATTTCACAAAAATCCGTGGAGAACAATCAGTCCAGTCGCGAGGTCGTCAAAACATGCTGTTTGGGAAGCTTACGTAATTCCTGGATCATCAGCGGTTTAATAATGGGTCGGGCTGTCCACATAATCCCGTGTCGCTGACGGGCGAGGTAAATGACATCAACGCTTGGAGCATTCACGAGTTGTTTCGCCGCCCAAAGTGGATTTACCGGGTACAGCAGTCGATCTTCCAGGCCATGTACCATGGTCACGGGCATACGAATGTTTTTCCAGAGCGGTACCATCGTGACCAGGTGCGGGTAGTGATTCTGTTTTTCATCGTCGGCCACGTGTATGAAACCTGGAATCCAGGCGGAAAATATCGGTACAAGCTTCGAAATGGGGTAGATTTTCTCGGCTCCGGGTTTGTAAGAGCCGCACACGAGGAGCAGTCGGTCAAAGGCATCCGGATTGTCCATCGCCAGTCGGGAAGCTACCGTAGCTCCGTAGGAAGTGCCGAAAAGTAGGGTCGGGCGATGATCCTGCGTTTGCCAGAGCATTTTTGTTAGTACTTCCGATTGCCGGGAAATAAACTTCTCTCCCCAACCGTAATCCGACTCACCGTAACCCGGCCGGTCGGGAGCAATGAGCTGAGCCTGTTTTTGTAAATCCGGATCATTCAGGTAAAAGCGTAAACCTTCCAGCGAACTCGGCGATCCGTGCAGCAGTACCATTTTTCTAGGCAAGGTGTCGGAACCAATTTTCAAGTATCGGATCGTACGGCCTAATGTATCGTAATAAACAATTTTAACCGGGATGCCTTTGTCAATCAGATCTTTGCGGATTTCTCGCCTGGAGTACCGCCGGTGCTCGAAACAGGACGTACAAACGAAAGTCAGAAGAATAAGAATAAAAAACAGCCTGGGTTTCATATAACGTGTCATGACTTACAAACGGAAATGGGGCTACGCAGAATTCCGGATAGAAAGCTTAATTTCCCGGAAAATCGAAGCAATCCCATGAAATACCTTTTACCCTTTTGTTTTTTACTGCTCCCGTTGGGAGCCCTGGCCCAAAATCCCGTCCCTGAGAAAGAGCGTTTAATTCGTAAACTCATGCAGGTAAGCAAAGTTTTTGAGTTAGCTCGCTATACAATGGATGCTACCATCGAAGGGCAGCGTAAGGTGGCCAATCCGAACTTGCCCGAGGGTTTTTGGGAAGAATTCAAAAAGGAAATTACCGATGAGAAGCTGTACGAATTGTACGTTCCCATTTTCTCTAAACACTATACGGAAGAAGATTTGAAAGGACTGATCACTTTCTATGAAACGCCGCTTGGACAAAAAATGGTACAAAACCAGCCGCTGGTTATGCAGGAAGCGTCCCAGGCAGGGGAACAACTGGGGGCCGAAATCGCTATGAAAGTGTATACAAAACTGAAGAAAGAATAATAAAAGCAGGGTACAAAAAAAGGTGATACACGAAGCGTATCACCTTTTTTTGTGGGTGCCAGTGGGCTTTCGATAGCCCTTATTTTTTCGCTAGCTTAAAGACGTATACGGGTGAATCGCCCGCCTGCTTGCGAAGACTTTCCGGCAGTTTTACAACTTTATCCTGGGCTTTGATCGAGCCTTTGGTACCGAGTAACTGAATGGTCTGCGACTTTTCCAGAATCGGGATTTCCAGTGAAGCGGGTAGCGTCTCACCTTCTGCCGCCCGGTACAGAGCATACAGCGTATTTCCTTTCTTCGTGTACGCCCATTTGCCGGACTGGTACGGAGCTACGGCGGTCGTTTCATAAATCGCTTCCCCGTTTACGTTCATCCATTTGCCAATGTCAGCCAGTCGCTGGTAGGCTTCTTCGTGCCATTCGCCGTCGGGACCGGGAGCCACGTTCAGCAGCAGGTTACCGCCTTTCGACACGATGTCCGCCAGCATATGAATCAGCTTCCGCGTGGATTTGAAGTTTTCCTTGGGAATATAGCTCCAGGAATCGCCCATGGTCATGCAGCTTTCCCAGGGGAAGGGAAGGGCTTCGCTGGGTACCGATTGCTCGGGCGTAACGTAGTTTTCGTACTCGCCCGCTACCGTACGATCCACCACGAGCAGACCCGGCTGATGCTCGCGGGCCATTTTGGCAATTCGCGGCATGTCAATGTCCTGATCGAAAGGAATGGCTTTCTGCCAGCTCACCGTTGAGTCGATGGTACTGAACGGACGAACCCAACCGCCGTCGAGCCAGAGAATATCCATTTTACCATAATCCGTCATCAATTCCTGAATCTGGTTGTAGGTAAACTGCTTGAACTGATTCCACTTCTCGGGGTACTTGCTGGGTACGTAACTGGAATTGCGGTCTTTGGGAGGAAAGTATGACCACCAGTAGCTATCGGTGTGCCAGTCAGGCTTGGAGAAATACGCTCCAACCATGAATCCCTGATCCCGGAACGACTTGAACACTTCCTTGGCTACGTTGGCCTTCGGATTGGTTTTAAAGGGCGTATTAGTGATTTTGTAATCCGTCTGCTTGGTATCAAACATGCAGAAGCCGTCGTGGTGCTTCGTCGTAAAGACCACGTACTTCATTCCCGCCTCTTTGGCGGCTTTCGCCCAGCGGTCGGGGTTGAATTTGACGGGATTGAACGTTTGGGGAATTTTTTCGTAGGCTTGTTTATAATCGTACCAATTCGCCGCGTAAGGGCCTTTCCGTTCACACCAGCCTTCGTCCTCGGGGCACAAGGACCAGGATTCAACGATGCCCCACTGGCTGTAGGTTCCCCAGTGCATCAGCAAGCCAAATTTGATGCCCTGCCACTGATCCAGTTTTGCTTTAACCGCCGGATCTTTGGGCGTTACGTACCCTACATGGTGCTGTTCGGAATGTTGCTGAGCCCGAACGAAAAGACTCGTCAAAACGAGAAGACTAGTAAAAAATGACTTCATAACAGGAGAAAGAAAGAAACAAAAAACCGTGCTCAGCGACCTGATCCGGTACGCGGATTTGGCGACAGGCACGGTTCAAAAAAGAATTCTAAACGGTAGCAAAGAGCTGGTCCATCACGTAAATGTGAATGCCGACCCATTTGGCCCGCTCGCCCAATTGCGAGATTTCAATGCTGAGTTCGTTGCGGAAATCACTCAGACAGTATTTATTGATGGCTTGTCCGATGGGATTAGTAATAAAGGCATCGGCTTTTACGACAATACCGTCCACAATCACAATTTCCGGATTGAATAAGTGTACGGCCATCGAAAGCCCTTTCCCTAATTCCGTACCTACGTCAAAAAGAATATCAATGGCGAAAGCGTCACCTTCCAAAGCGGCTTCGATTACTTTTTCAATGTCGATTTCTTCAATACGATCGAGGTAGGCCGATAATTTCGAAGCACGGCCTTCTTTCAGTCCTCGCTGTACGCGGCGACTTAGCGAACGAGCCGAAGTGATTGTATCCAGACAACCTACTTTGCCGCAGTGGCATAATTCACCGTCGGGATCGATCTGGATGTGACCCAGCTCCCCGGCAAAACCGGCGGCTCCCTGAAAGATTTCGCCGTTCAGGATAATTCCTAACCCGACGCCCCAGTCAATGTTAATGGCTAGTACGTGCTTTTTGCCACGAGCCAGCCCGAACCGATGCTCGCCAAGTACCGTAGCTTTGGTATCGTTAATGACGTAAACGGGTAAACCAAATTGCTCAGAGATGAGGGTACTGAGTGACTTATCTTCCTGATTAATTCGCCGATAGGTCATGTTCGTGCCGTTCTGGTAGTGAATCAGACCCGGCATGGAAATTCCGATCGCCACCAGATCAGCGGTTTGCATCCCTGATTCATGGAGCACTTCCTGCGTAACCGTCAGTAGGGATTTGGTAAACTCCGCACTATCTTCCAGGCCTAACAGCACATCTCTACGGAAAATAACCTCCCGTTGCATGTTCATAATCAGTACCTTCGTATCGTGCGTACTGATGTCGAGAGCGAGGATGTATTTATCCTGCGGATTCAGGCCAAATAAAACCGGACGGCGTCCGTGATTACCAACCGCCGTGCCGAAAGTGGTCACCCATTTTTCTTCGACTAGCTCTTCAACAATATTGGTGATGGACGGAACACTACTATGTAAATTCTTCGCCAGTTGAGCGAGTGTACCCACTTCGGCCTGATATAACTCAGCCAGAACGCCCCTGCGGGAGACGCTCTTCTTATAATCAACAACACTTTTCTTGGGTACTATTTCTTCTTCGGCTGGAGCTGGATGCATTATCAAAAAGGTTAGGAGACAGGGGTACGAATCAAATTATTTGGTCGAAAGGTATTATACCGATAGATGATTGTACTTTTGAAATTTTATTGTAAATAAACACCTGTTTTTTAAAAATATTAACAAATTATTTAAAAATCCAGTCTGTTTTATAAAGAAGGTACGCTAGGATTTGGCATCTTCACCATTAAATTCAATGATTTTGTTGAAAATAGGAAAATTTCCAACGCGGAACCGTACCTGTTTCAAAAATAAAGAACATCGCTCAAAATGCATTACTGATCCGGTAATGCGTTGATAGCGAAAGCAATACAGTTTTATCCATTGATCACACACTTCACTTATGACAACGCGTCGATCTTTCCTTCGCTGGTCCACACTGGCAGTAACCTTTGCTCCAGTACGCTCGCTAGTAGCTAGTCCGCAGGCTACGGCTGCCAAGCCGGTAGTTGTTTCCACCTGGGATAGCGGTCTGGCTGTAAATGCGGTCGCCTGGAACGTACTCAAACCCGGTGGATACGCTTTGGATGCCGTGGAGGAAGCCGCTAAATCCATTGAAAAAGAAATTAGCTGCTGTGTGGGCTTGGGTGGATATCCTGACCGGGAAGGCCACGTATCACTGGATGCGTGTATCATGAATGAGAAATACGATTGTGGCTCGGTAGCGGGGCTTGAACGCATTCTACACCCAATTTCCGTGGCTCGTAAAATCATGGAAACCACGCCGCACGTCATGCTGGTAGGCGAGGGAGCCCAGCAGTTTGCCGTAGCGAATGGCTTTAAGCTGGAATCCGACGAACTTTCCGCTGATGCCGCCAAAGCGTACAAGGAATGGCTGAAAAAATCCGAGTACAAACCCCTGATGAACATTGAACAGCAGCAGGGTAAAACGCCTAAACGGGCGGCAGGCGGACCCTTTGCTCCCAATCAGTTCGAGGACGGTTCCTTTAACCACGATACCATGGGTACGATTGCTCTGGATAGCAAAGGCCGACTGGCCGGAGCTTGTACCACCAGCGGTATGGCTTTCAAAATGCGGGGCCGTATCGGCGACTCTCCTTTAATCGGCTCTGGTTTATATGTAGACGGCGAAATTGGAGCAGCCACCTCATCGGGGCAGGGAGAAGAAGTAATTCGTCTGGGCGGAACGCACCTCGTCGTTGAGTTTATGCGAAACGGAGCCACACCAATGGAAGCCTGCAAAAAGGCCGTGGAGCGTCTGGTCAAAATCAATCCTAAAAAAGCGAAAGAATTTCAGGTGGGTTTCATAGCTATCAACCTGAAGGGCGAAGTGGGTGCTTATTCCGTCAACAAAGGTTTTAGCTACTCCGTTACCCAAGGCGACGACGGTGGTAAAGTCTTCATGGCCGAGAGTTACTACAAATAAAATTGATCCAAAATTGTGCATTCGTTTGCAGACCTCTGTGCACACGTTTGTTCATCCCCGGTACAACAGATGCACCATACTTGCGAAAGCAAAGGCTCGTATCTTGCCGTACTCCGAAGCAAGTTGCCTCGCTTCGTATTATCCCGTTTACTCCAAAAGTGAAGCGTAACTGCTCATTTTTGAAACCTATTGTACATGAAACGTTTCGTACTTTCTGCTTTTCTGGCGGCGGCTAGCGTAGCCACTTTCGGGCAGTCACTCATTCCTCAGCCCGTATCCCTGCAACAGGGTTCCGGAGCCTTCCGTTTTAATGCCCAAACTCAACTGGTAGCGTCTACGCCCGAAGCGAAGCGACTGGCGGTTTTACTCAACCAGTACCTGAAGAAACAGGCGGGTTATGAGTTGAAAATAGTCGCTAAAGCTCCCGCTTCTAATTTTGTTGCTTTTAACGAAAAAACGGGCTTACCTACCGAAGGTTACGAGCTCAAGGCTACCGCTCAGAGTATTCAGATTGCGGGCAAAGACGCGGGCCTGTTTTATGGCTTACAGTCATTACTGCAATTATTTCCGGAAGGAAAAGCAGAAATCGCGGCGGTTACCATCGAAGATCATCCGCGGTTTGGCTATCGCGGCCTGATGTTGGATGTAGGTCGGCATTACATGCCCGTATCGTTCATCAAACAAATGATTGACGAAATGGCCCGACTGAAATTCAACCGTTTTCACTGGCATTTAACCGAAGATCAAGGCTGGCGGCTGGAGATTAAAAAGTATCCTAAACTAACGCAGATAGGGGCTTTTCGTGATGAAACGCTGATCGGTGGATACGGAGACCGGATGCCACAACAGTTCGATGGTATCAAGTACGGCGGGTTTTACACGCAGGACGAGGCCCGTGATATCGTTAAGTACGCGGCCGACCGGCATATTGTCGTGATTCCTGAAATTGAATTGCCTGGTCACTCCACGGCGGCTTTGGCGGCTTATCCGGAGCTGGGTTGTACGCCCGGACCTTTTAAAGTACAGACAACCTGGGGCGTACACAAAGACGTATTTTGTCCGAAAGAAGAGACGTTTACATTCCTGGAAAATGTACTGACGGAAGTAATGGCCATTTTCCCTTCTCCATATATTCACATCGGTGGTGATGAGTGCCCCAAAGACCGATGGAAGGAATCGGAATTTTGCCAGAATCTGATCAAGAAAGAAAATCTGAAAGACGAGCACGGCCTGCAGAGTTATTTTATTCGACGGATCGAAAAGTTCCTGAATTCAAAAGGCCGTAACATTATTGGCTGGGACGAAATTCTGGAAGGCGGTCTGGCTCCCAACGCTACCGTGATGAGCTGGCGTGGCGAACAGGGAGGCATTGCGGCGGCGAAGGAAAATCACGACGTCATTATGACGCCCAACAGTCACCTGTACATCGACCACTACCAGGGAAAAGACCGCAAACAGGAGCCACTGGCCATTGGCGGATTCTTGACGCTGGAGAAAGTGTACTCCTACGATCCAACGCCGAAAGAGCTAACGGCCGAGCAGCAAAAGCACATCAAAGGAGTACAGGCCAACTTGTGGACGGAGTACATCCCAACCCCGGCCAAAGCTTCCTTCATGTTGTTTCCACGGGCGTTGGCTTTAGCAGAGGTAGCCTGGTCGCCAGTGAACCGGAAAGAATATACCGAGTTTTCGGAGAAACGAGTACCTAACTACCTACGGCGTATGGAAAAGCGGGATTGGGTCTACCGGGTACCAACGGCTGTTGGTATGCCCGCAGAAGATACGTTACGGGGGAATCAGTTTACGATTCATCTGAAGTCGCCCGTCGAAGGATCCAAAATATATTACAGTATCGATGGTTATGCTCCCAATGAAACGACGCATTTGTACGCCAAACCCATTGCGTTGACCATTCCCGAAAACCGTCGTGTGGATCTGAAAACCATTGTGATTACACCCGAAGGGTTACGGAGTGTGGTGGCTACGACTACCCTGGTGAACGGTACGCCGATGCCCGATAAACAGCCCAGAAAGAAGAATTAATCGAAGTATAGTGGTATAAAAAAGCCCGTCGTAGCAAGTGGTACGACGGGCTTTTTTATAGGGATAATGAGCTTAACTGTATTTACGACGCTTGAGAGCCAGGTCATGGGCCGTATCGTAGTAGCTACGGAGGTTTTTCCAGTCGAACACTTCCGAAATGCTCTCCGTACGGTTCCGCTGCATGATCCGATCCCGGCGAGAAGCCCGTACGAATTTAAACAGCAGTTCCGAAAGCGTCTCGGCAGCTTGATGGAAATCCTGCTCGCTACGATTCAGTACGTAGACACCCCAGTTCTCCGGATCGGCCATGATCTGATTCATGTAATCACCGAAACCCGAAAGGTCACTCGTCACGGTCGGTACGCCCCGTACCACGCATTCTAGCGGCGTATAACCCCAGGGCTCGTAGTAACTTGGGAAAATACCTAAGTGACAACCCCGTACGAAATGACTGTAATCCATTCCGAACAGTGGATTCGTTGATGCGATGAAATCGGGGTGGTATACAATCTTCACCCGGTCCGTTTCATGGTTCTGCATATTGGACTTCCGCAGAAAATCCACGATGGCATCTTCCTGCTTTAGGTAGTGCGTAACCGTCTTGGGTAGATGATGCGTTTTCCAGGATTGAATGGTACGGCGAAGACGAAGCTGCCAGTATTCATCCACGAACTGGTTGAGATCCGGCATCTTCAGATCGTTGCTCGTGGCTGAAGCCATGAACAGTTGTTCCCCAATTTGCCGTTCAATCGCTTCGCAGGTTTGCCGGATTTCGGCCATTACCGCTCGCGTTTGCAGCACATCCGCATCCATCGAATACACCGGGTTTTTGGTAACGATAAACATCACCACCGTCATATCCGAGTTGCTGGCCTGTAGCTTGGCATTGAGTCGATTCAAAGCTTCCAGCGTCAGGTCATACCCCTTGTTAGAGTACTCAAAACGTCCCGACGTAAAGAAATAGAGGGTACGATCCAGATCAAAGGAATAGTTCTGGAAGAAGTGACCCATCACAAACTGGTGAATCTTCTGTTTGTACTGGACGTGCAGGTTCTGAAATTCGTGCGTAGCTGTGAAACGGGTGACGTTAAGCCCATTGGGCAGCGTCAAATCACACTTACGACCGAGTAGAAACTCACATTCTCGAGCCGTAACGTCCGAAACGGTCGTCATGACGTGGCAATGCTGAGCGGCCAGGTATTCGATTGTTGCCTGAGTTTCAATGCCAAAGTGCTTCGCCTGTTCGAGCCAATTAAACGAGGGTAAATTGTCGTAAAAATTAGGGACATTGGGAGCCATATACCGACCCAGCATGGTAGCATGCGTGGTAAAGACGGTTGCCAGTTTGGGAGCTTCCTGAGCCAGATCGGGCAGAGCCGTAGCGGCCATCCACTCGTGAAAGTGGGCCGTAATGTCGTAACGTCCGCTGTGATCTTTTGACAATTCATTCAGGAAAACCCGAACACATTCACCAAAAGCGACCACCTGATTGACCAGATCCTCCGCATTGAGCGTAGAAAGCTGGTGATGGTTCCAGAGGTCGTACTTGAGCTGGTCGAGCCGATCATAAAGCGTATTGAAATTGAACAGCACCAGGCGGGGTTTACCCGTCACCAGCCAGTATCCATACTGAACATCGAAGCCCATGTCCCGCATTTTTCGTACGGTTTTTCCAAGGATCGAATCATCCAGATCGGTAATTGGTTCAAACTCAGCCAAGGCTTTGTCTGGGAAGTAAGGCCCAAGCAAAAAGTAATCATCGCCCCATTTCTCGACCATTGCCGGAACTTTGGAGCGGATTACTGTGTAAATACCCCCTACCTGATTGCATACTTCCCAGGCAATTTCAATCAGGAGTCGAGGCCGTATTTTGGGCTTAATGGGTTCTACTTCGAAAGCCATAGCCAAGCATAAATGTAAATGTTGTGAATGTAAACCGCTTCTTTCCTAAACCTTCTTGAACTGTCAAATATAGAATGGTATTTTTCAAGGGAATTATTCGTCTAAAATAATTCTAAAGTTTTATGCCAAGCTTAGTCAATATTTCTACAATTGACTGACTTTTCTACTACGTTCACTTACCCAACCGAAGATTTAGCAGCGAATTTTAATGCGTAGTGAAATGAAAACCTGTTTCCACCTTAGAATGTTATAGACGCGTAAAGCTGGCGGCCTTTCGTATCTTGATTTATATTCGGCGAGTTTCTAAAAACGATTGTAATATAATCGTTGCCGATACCCGATCTACAACGCCCTTATCGCGACGGTCTTTCTTGGTGGTGCCCATCGAAATCAACGCCTGCAATGCCATCACCGAAGTGAACCGTTCATCGTGTTCGTGCACGGGTGTTTCCGGAAAGCTTTTTCGTAACAGGCGAATAAATCCCCGTACGTGAGGCGTATTGGACGTATCCGTACCATCAAGATTCGTAGGCATGCCTACCACAAAGGCTTCTACGCTTTCCCGCTGGCAGTACGCTTTCAAAAAGTTCATCACGTCTTTCGAATGAACCGTTTCCAGGGCCGTTGCAATGAGTTGCAACGGATCCGTAACCGCGAGTCCTACGCGTTTGGTACCGTAATCTATAGCAAGAATTCGTGCCAAT